>JBFZEZ010000149.1:0-4087 GCA_041306585.1 Spirochaetota bacterium
TCAGGGTATACCCGGGTTGATCCGAACCTGGTGAATGACATCCTGACAAAGATATCAAACATGTTCTCCGGAATGAACATCCCAATAAAAAATGATTATTATTTGAAACCCGCAATTAATCTCATAAATGTGGTAATCCTCAACTACAACAGTAAAAATGCCGATGCCATTCAGACGATTCATTATCTTTTCAAAACCAGCTGGGGTGAATCATATATACATGAATATAACTCGGAAAGAGACCATATAACAATTATTGAAAATATTCTCGCATCCGGGACCAAAATAAATAAGAAATTCACCGAGTTCTGTGAAATCATATCTCCCGAGCCTTTTAAGAAATTATACAAGGACATTGAACAGTTTTACCAGGAGGCATACGAGTTTCTCAACAGCGGTTCGGACAAAGATTACTGCAGGTTCGTCACAGTCATGGGGGGTCTTTATTACTCAATTGTCAGGGAAAAGAATTTGTTTAAGGTTTCATCGTATGACAGCTTCTACAAACTTCTGGCCACGATAAACCTGCTTCCCAAAATGAACATCCAGATGAAATTTTTCGGGGATGACAAAAAGCTGATGACCCTGAACGACATTTTGAAATTGAAAAAAAATTTTATGATAACCCTGGTGTATGAAGAAGCGGCTGACGGACTCTTTCTCTATATTATCAATGAAAATGGGAACATTTTTACATTTACAAAGGCGATTGCGAAAAAAGAGGAGGCAATAATCAACCTCTTCAATTTCTGTCAGAAGGCGATCAAACAAGTTACCGAGCACACCGCATGGCCTAAAAACTCCGATGCATTTCAAATCTACAGACTTGATACTGACCGCTATGGGAAAACAAGCTTTTTAGATGAATCGAAAATGTTTAGGGCTCAGTATCTTTCGAAATTCAAGGGTGATAAATCAATATCGGTCACAATATTGAGGCAGCCGGCGAAAGAACCCCTTTTTATTATATCATTTCCGGATGGCAGTCAATCTGAACCAACGCCATTTAAGAAGTTAATAGAGGTTCTGCTGAGGAAGAACCCAGCAAGAAGTTATCTTTCATTGGATAGTATTCAGTTCGACGGCGCCGGGATTGAACCTATCAATACATCATCCCCTTATTTTTTGAATAAATATCGGCTTGAAATTATTTTAGATAAGATTTTTAAATAAGGGAACCTCTCATAATTACTCGCTTGGAAAATTTTCCCTGAAGAATCGGACGCGGCGGTCTTTTTCCTTATCGATCTCTTTTTTATCAAGCGCCCCCTTTTGCAGCGCTATATCGAGTAGTTTGACATGTTCATCGCCATTACCCCTTGACGGGGCAGTTTCCAGGTCTTTAGCCGGTTCCTTTTTTTGTATTGTTTTTTCTGCGGATTTTATTCGATCAGATTGAATTGCACTGAAACGTGCATCGATATCATCCTGGCTTAGCATCGGGATTTCTTCGTCGAGCAGAGTGACTTTTTTTGCGGCCTTCCGCGGCGATGGCGCAGCTTTAACAGGCTGGGGCTTCATTTTTGGTTTCGCTTTTGACTCGGCCACTGTTTTTATTTCAACAGCGGGTTCATTTTCAACAGCGGGTTCCTTTTCAATAACGGGTTGTTCCGGCTGGGCCTCAATTTTTTTACCTTCAATCTCCTCCACAATGTGTGCCGGAGGGTTCTCAATTTTCAGCTCGAGGAGTTTAATCCTCTCACCAAGCATGAGATTGATCTGCTTTTCAATGGACATATATATCGGAGTGGTAAAGGATTTGTTCTGGGTCAGGGATTTTTCAAGTTTTTTGAGCTCCTTAATGTCCAGATCGATCATTTCAATCCGTTTAATAACATGAACCACTTTCATAGAGCGCCTCGCATAAAATTAAGAATATTTGGCAGGATCACAGTCCCTGTCCATTGTACAATAGCAGAAAGATTATGTCGCCTTATCCTATCGGAAACTAGACGACTATTGAAATAAAGTCAATAATAATTTGATTTTTTTGGGAGCGAATTAAATTCGTTCCCGAGTTTTTATGCGTGTGAAAAAAAGTGGAGTTCTAATCGAACCAGTTCATTTTTTTATAAAGGAGTTGAAGGTCCTTTTTTAATAATTCAATATGTGTCGCAATATAAAGAACTGCATAGGTGCTTATGGCGATACCCAGTACCAGGGAGAGGGGGACCTCGAGTGATTTCCCGAATTGTATTTTCAGCCAGGTCATAGAATCGCTGAAGGGAATAAGTACGATACTGGCGAAGATAACAAATCCGGCTATAAACCATTTAATTGAGGAAACAGCCTCTTCATATTCAAAACCCGCGGCATATACCTGTTTCATGATAGCGGCTGTCATGTCTTTCCGCATTTTATAGGGGACATCACCTTTAAGATGGGCAAGGTTTTCTTGAATCAGAACGACCTCTTTCTTGAAGGCCGGGGATATAAGCATATAGAATTGAATATACATGGGAATTTCAAAACTGTTATTTAATTCAAGGTACTTTTTTAAAAACTTGTCATACATCATGATACTCCTCCGCAATGGTACCCTTCAATGTATCCCGCAAAATCATTTTTGCGCGGAGCACATTTGACTTGATTGTATTAACCGGAAACCCGGTAATTTGGTGTATCTGGTTATAATTTAATCCTAAAAAAAAGTAAAAGTCAAGGCAAATTTGGTATTTTTCCGGTAAACCGACTACGGCCTTCATTAAAATCTCTTTCACTTCCCCTTTTACATGCTTTTGCTCAGGGGTCAGTTCATCCACGGCAGCTATATCATCAGGGATCCCATCATCCTGTTTTCTCGAGTTCACCTTATTGATGCCATGATTATAGGCGATTTTCATGAGCCAGAAACGGAATGGTGCCCTTCCCTTGTAAAATTTTAAATTACTATAGGTCCTAATAAATACATCCTGTACAAAATCGTACGAATCATCATCATTTTTAAAAAATCTCATTCCTATGCTGAAAATATATCGTTGATACCTTTCTACCAGTTCTTTGAAGCCGTCAACTTCTCCCAGAAGCACCCTTTGCACGATATTTTCATCGGGTACAGGGTCATACATCATCGCGTTTAGCAAACACCTTTATTCTAAGGAAAAAAAACATTAAAAGTCCGATCCCGACCGAAAGGGGTATGAGGCCTCCGAGTAATCCGTAGCTTATGCCTTCTTTTATGATATAAAATATCATCAGGCTTAATCCAATAAAGAAAAGCAGTAAACCAGCAAAAAGACTGAATGAATCCAGGTCAAAGATGTTTCTGTCTGACATGTTTCTTTCGATCATCAGGTTTTTCTGTTTATAATTGAGAATGATATAAACAAGAATTACTGCTCCTCCCATCATAATACCCACAATCGGGATCACTGTCACGATGATCTGGGCTGCTGTTGACGGCATGTTTCCCATATTCAATACTCCTTGAACAAAGTCTTTGAAAATTTGATGATGTGTTCACTAACATACGAAGTATGGAATTATGCAAGATATTTTTTCAGCCTCAAGCCCTGCCTTATCATCGGAGATTACCCTTCAGTCACTCTGAATGTGGAATTTTTTAAATGAAACCTCCATCATCTGCTGTGCTGCCTGCAGATTATTTAATACTATCGTATTGCACCTCGATTCAAAACCGATAAGTGCATCATTTACATTCAATTGTAATTTATTATTAAGGGTGCGATATTTACGGATTATTTTGCGTTTGAGTATAAAAGCGATTTTTTCAAGGCGGAGAAGTGTCTGTGGATTCGGATTATTGAGCAACCCGCTCAGTTTTTTACTCAGTTTTTCAATTGAGTTGTCAAGCATTTGGGTAAAACGTTCGGTCATCATCAATTCATTGGTGATCTTGAAAAAATGAGACCCTTTAACGGAAAGATTAATCGCCATCGAAAAATTCATCGGATTATACCATAGCACCTTCGCAAGATACACGAGATAGTGAAATCCATATCCTGAAAAAGTCTGCCAAAACAAAGATTTCAAAAAGGCTTTCACGTCCCCTTTCTCAAGGGGCTTCAGCATTCCCCCTGATTTCGGTAGTCTTTTAAGGAGCCGCAATGCCCTTTGGAAATAATGT
>JBFZEZ010000150.1:0-3227 GCA_041306585.1 Spirochaetota bacterium
CTGAAAAATTTTCTCATGCGCGAAGACCTTACACTCGCGACCCTCACGTCGAATGAAATGAAATTCAGGGATGAATCCGAAAAAATGGCATTCGGGATCATCAAAAAGAAGTTCGGCAGGAGAAAACTGAGGAAATTTAAAAAAGACTTACATAAACTGCGCCAGTCGGTAAAAAACCGGGAGAACATGCGCCTTGACCGCACGCGCGCATTCGGTCTTGCGCGCGACATCTATTGCGAGATCGGCACGCAGCTCGCCCTCTACGGCGTACTTGAAGAGGGACGAGATATTTTTTATCTGACCGAGGACGAGATCGAGGCCTACATGGACGGACGATCTGTCCAGGCGAATTTTAAACCACTAGTGGCAACGCGGAAAGCAGAATTCGCGGCGTATGAAGAGGAGGAGCTCCCGCACCATTTTTCAACATACGGCCCTGTATATCATCATAATAAATTTGAATATAACAGCACTTACGAAATCAACGAATCGGCAGACACCCTGAAGGGGATCGGCTGTTATCCGGGTATTGTCGAGCAGAATGTTAAACTCATCTTCTCGCCGGAAGACGAGCTGAACCTGAACGGACAGATCCTCTGCACTGTGCGCACCGATCCGGGTTGGGCGCCTCTTTTCCCCACTGCCGGAGGAATAATTGTTGAACGCGGATCGACCCTCTCTCACTCTGCGGTTGTGGCCAGGGAACTCGGCATTCCGGCGATCGTGAACATACCGGGTCTTACAAAAATAATCCAAAACGGTGAACGGATCCGTATGGACGGGTCAAGCGGAATTATTGAAAGACTTAATGGAGGGGGTAATAAATGATGGCGAAGAAACAAGAAACGAATGCAGTATCTGAAAAGAAAGGGATATTTATTATAACATTGAACTGGGTAGACTATCTTACTCTGTCCGGAATTCTATTATCGTCTCTGTCGATTGGCTTTGCATTGAATGGGAAATTTTCCTTCTCCCTCGGCGTACTTTTTCTTGCGATGACCGCCGACGCGTTTGACGGTGTTATGGCCCGGAAATTCGGCACCGAAAGAAATTTCGGCCGCTATCTTGATGGATTTATTGATGTTTTCGACTATATTGTCGCTCCGGCGATATTTCTTTATTGCTGGGGTTTTAACGAATTCTATCAGCTTTTTGTACTTATGCTTTTCATGGGGGCCGGGGTTGTGCGGCTTTCCGTCTTCAACGAAATCGGAAATCTGAAGGACGAAGAAAGCGGGCTTTCATACTGGGGGATGCCGGTGTTCTGGAGTGTGTTTTTTTTGGGCATAAGCTATATACTCAGCTGGTTTATTTCAACATCATTCCTATTCCCTTTTATTGCGGTCCTTTTTTCTGTGTTCGCCTTTCTTATGGTATATAACGGCCAGTTTTATAAATTCAAGAGCTGGAAGGTAATGCTGTTTGTTTTACTTTCGTTTTCGGCGATTTTTTTTCTTGATGGCTTTGGGGTTATAGAACAATTATTGGGCACTTTTAAACATTAAAAGAAATTTCTAAAAAGTCCCTATATTAAATACTTGCATTGATTTTATCGGGATGGTATCGTTTAATTGAGTATGGAGTGTATAATGAAAGATTGCAACATCATATTAAAAATAATCAATGATGCCCGGAAACACCCGGATAAAATCGCACTTATTATAACGAGAAAAGTAAATGTATTTCGAAAGAAAACCACCCGATATACATACCGGCAGATAGTCGATGATGTGAAGCGTACGGCATTGAACCTCACTGCGCAGGGATTCAATAAAGGGGATAGGATAATAGTCTTTGTCCCGATGTCATATGAATTATATATTATTGTAATGGCCATTCTTTATATCGGGGCTGTCGCGGTGTTCATGGATGCCTGGGCAAACCGCAAACGCCTTGCTGACGCATGCATCGTTGCAGAGCCGAATGGATTCATCGGCATATGGAAAGCCCACATCCTGAGAATAGTCCCTGAAATACGCAAGATTCCTCATATACTTTTCACCAGCCAGATCGTCAAACCGGCGTCTGAGAATGATGCACATGAGATCAAAGGAATGAACCATGAACCGCGGGGACCTGAAGACGAGGCATTGGTAACCTTGACCACTGGAACCACGGGGCTGCCCAAAGGAGCGAAAAGAACCCATGGTATCCTCTGGGAACAATTTTTGATTTTGGGCGATCATCTAAAATTAAAGAAGGACGACATCGACCTCACCGCATTGCCTGTATTTATTCTGAATAATCTGGGGCTCGGGATCACAAGTATACTTCCCCTGTTTAATCCCGCAAAACCGGCTGACTTCAACCCTGCGCACATAGCGGAGCAGATAAGCGATTATCGCATAACGACAAGCATGGGGTCGCCGTCATTTTATGAAAAACTGGCCGACTACGCGATTCAAAGAAAAATAAATTTACCCCTGCGGAAAATTTTTACCGGGGGGGCCCCGGTATTCAGGCCCCTTGCCGAAAAACTGGCTCTGGCGTTTCCTGAAACCGATATTGATATTGTATATGGGTGCACGGAAGCTGAACCGATAAGCCATATTCCTCTCAGGCAAACCCTGAAGTATGCCCCTGATCAAGGTATTCCTGTAGGAAAAAAGGTGCATGATATCGAGGTAAGGGTCATACGGGCAAGTGATGATCCGGTGAGCATCCGTAAGAATGAAACATTAAATTCATATCTTGTGAAAAAAGGGGATGTGGGTGAAATCATAATTTTCGGTCCTCACGTGCTTAAAGAATACATAGGAGCCAAAGATTCTTTTATTAAAAGTAAAATTGTTGATGGTAAAAAAATTTGGCACCGGACCGGGGACGCGGGCCGTATAGACAATGATGGAAATATCTTCCTGATGGGGAGGGTCAAATATCGATTCAAGGTAGGTGGAAAAGAATATTTTCCTATCCCGTTTGAACAACGCCTGAGGACGCTGGCGGAAGTGACATTTGCTGCTGTAATACAGATAAACGAACGGGTATACGCAGTTGTTGAATCGAGTGTGACCGGGGGGAAAAGCAGGGGATTAACCGCCGAGATTCATCAGCTGTTATCCGAGATTATGCCGGTTGAAGTCATCATAACAAAAAAAATGCCCCGTGACCTGAGGCATATTTCAAAAATCGATTATGAGAAAGTAAAGGAGTTAATTGCGAGATGCAGTCCCAGTGCCGTGACCGTATGAATTTAAACTAATTCAGAATGGAATCATATCCAC
>JBFZEZ010000151.1:0-3331 GCA_041306585.1 Spirochaetota bacterium
TCGCAGAATGTGCATTTTACTATTGTCCCCCGTGAAGCGACTGATTTATCCGGATTGAGGGATTTTTTGAAGCTTCCCTCGTACTCCGGTTTCCACCAGTTGAAATTACGGGCTTCGTAGGGACATGATGCCTGGCAGTAACGGCACCCGATGCATCGTGACCATACCTGGCTTACGACTCCATCGTCGCCTACGTCCGTTGCCACAACCGGGCAAACCGAGACGCATGGAGGCTTCGGATTTTTCGGATCATTTCCTTCGCACTGCTGGCACATTTTTGGAATGTATGCAACATTGACATCCGGAAATTCCGCATCACGGTCGTTTGTTACCATCATGATTTCCATAAAGGCGACCCTTTTGGGAAGGTCAGAGTCGTCCTCGAATATCGGCATGTTGTTTTCCTGATAACAGGAAATCGCGCATTCGCCGCAGCCTGTACATTTATCTAAATCAATGGCCATTCCCCATCGTCTGTTCATTTGTGATTTACGTTTATTCATTATATCACCCCTTAACTAATTTTCACCATGGTCATCCACCAGTCGGCCGCACCTGACAGGGGATCTATTGTATCGTTCATGATTGCTTTGGGGTTGACCCCTTTGCCTTCGGCGTAATTTGTGTACGCATCATGTCCGAATCCCAGCGGTATCGCAATTACATCAGGCGCTACCGTATCGGTAAGATGGACTTTTACGCTTCCGATCTCACCCCGTTTGGATTCAATGTCTATCTTTTCACCTTCGCTTATACCTTCACGGTCTGCGGTCTTCCTGTTCATGAGGACCCAGAGTTTTCCGTTTGAGAATGTATAACGGTCCAGGATTTTAAGCGTATAGGGGAAAGCCATGCCGTCTCCGTCGCCCACGCAGGGGATTTCGATCGGTATGAGACCCAGAGGATACTTTACAGCATCATCCGAGGCTTTTGTGCTGTCGGCAATGTATTTTTTCAACGTTTCTTCAGGTTTTATCGAGAATTCACCTGCCGGAAGGGCGTTACCTGTAAGGGGTACGCATTCCGTGAAACTCTTCCAGGTAAACGCATCTTTTGTTTTGTCGACCATTTGAGCTATGGCGATAATTGCATCACCGGCATGCTTGCCATCAGTAATACCGCTTACAATCGCTTCGCCTTCAGCTCCCGCGACTTCGAAGAAAGAGAGAGTGGGGAGGATGTAATCGGAATAGACGGCAGTGTCGGTTTTAAGCTGTGAGAAAGAGACGACAAATGCCCCCTTCATCTTTTCTGCTAGTACCGCGCCATTGACGCTCTTGTGGACCGGGTTGGCACCGTTGACGAAAAGCATCTCAAAATTGCCGCTCCTGATAAAGTCATCAAGTCCGGCAGATTTTCTTTCATTAAGAGTTACATTTCCGAGGCCCGACCTGAGTTTGAGGGTGACTGCGCGTGAATTGATAAGCAGGTTTAACAGTTGTACTGCTATAAGCTCAGTGGATGAAGAAGATATCCCCTGTGCTCCGCGTCCGCCTATTGCCACCGGGTTTGTCGCGGCAAGAAGACCTTCAGCGATTTCTTTGATTTTATTTTCAGAAACGCCTGTGATTTTTGCGACAACGGGGAGCGGGTACTGGTTAATGATGACTGAAGACCATTTTCCGAATTCAGCAACGTTTGCCGTGCGGTTTTTTTCTGATATAAGATAGTTGGCAATGCCAAAGGCAAGCACCGCTTCGGTACCCGGTTTTACCGGCACCCATTCCTTGGCAAGGGATGCTGTCCTGGTATTGACCGAATCGACCTGCACATGCCTGGTCCCGGATTGGGTCCATGTTTTTAAAACTGAATTCATCTGTGCCGGCAGTCCCCATCCTTCGAAAAGACGTGCGCCGAAACTCAGTGCATAATCAACATTTGCAAGGTCGTACTGAACTGAGCCGTTTAATGCAGCGGAAGTGAGTGATTCGAGCGTGGGCTCGTAGTAGATATTCTGGCTTCCAGCTGTAAAAACCATGAGATCGAGGAGGTCGGATGCAACATTTGCCTCCCTGTTAATTGCCGCAATTGAATCGGCCTTGTTTGTCGCGGTAAGGGACTTCATTTTTGCTGAAATGTCCTTCAGCGCCTCTTCCCATGAAACCTCGATATATTTACCTGAACCTTTTTTCCCTTTCAATTTGAGGGGTTTGGTTATTCTTTCCGGATGATACAGAAGTTGGAGGGCGTTTTGTCCTATTGGACACCCGCTGTTGGATGTTTCGACTTTGACTGCCCTGTGGGCTATCTTGCGGATCGACATGGTGCATGTATTGGGGCACAGGTCGCAGATGCCCTGGAGATATTTTTCTTCCCCTTTAGGCGGAATATGCTCGTCCTGGGTCCATTCTACGAGCCACTGCAGGCCCTGAAAAGGCGCGCCGGAGAAGACATATCCAGCCATGCTGCCCACGATCGTCCCGCCGCCAATTTTTAATAAGTCTCTTCGTTCTATTTTCTTCATGAGAATTGTGCTCCTCTCAATAAAAATTATGATTATTGAACATTAATCGTGGCACACAGCGCACTGATTGCTTATACTGAGGGCCGTATGGCAATCTTCACATTGCCCCATGAGCAATTTCCCCCTGAGCATTTCGGTGCCGACTGATTTGGCCTTATTGCCGTGGCAGTTCGTGCATATCATTTTTGTCCTGCCGTCCTCAAACTTCGCAGTCATGACAACCTTGTGGCTGAAATATACAAGATCAGTCTGTTGTGCATAAGCACCCCATGGTCTGTCGGTGTCTTTGATTTTTTCAAACATAGGTTTTTTAAGCGGCACGATAGATTCATCCGTTCCCCTGGAAGGACCTTGCCTGTCATGGCAGACAGTACATTCGGCCACAGACGGAAGACCCTTGAATCTGCCATTGTCATAATACCCATGGCAATCGTCGCATGAAGCGCCATATTTGTCGATATGGGTGATGTGATTAAATGGAATTTCTTTCTGTGGTTTGGCCTGGAGGATATAGGTGCAGGCTTTTTCCGAGAGTACGAATGATACAACTGTGAACACAATAAATGGAATACCGATGAGCAGAAGTGTTTGTTTCACCAAGCGTCTCCTTTAAAAATATATTTTTCGAGTTATAGCTATGAATATAACGAAAGATTTTTACATCTATTCGATTTTTAATAGTTTAAAAGTAAAAGTTTATGTCAACAAAATTATCAAAAAAATATAAGAACTGGTGGGAAATGTCTATTAAACGTGGGTGTCTCTGTTACCTGTAAGAGGTTTTTGCGGGGCTTCGTTCTGCAAGCATACCTGTATACATAAATTGTAAAAATTTTTGCTCTAATACTGTCAATATTACAACATACC
>JBFZEZ010000152.1:0-3519 GCA_041306585.1 Spirochaetota bacterium
TAATCCCATCTCTATTCCATTTTTATTGTTTTTTGGCGAAAACATTTATGGATTATGAGATGGGATTTTCCATTACAATTTTATTTTTTTAACTATTTTTCCCAACATTCCGGAATGACCCGAATAAATTAAACGCTGCGAGAATATCGAGTTGTGACTGGTGATTGGAGACAATCATGTACGCTGCTCCTTTTCTGATAAAAGAATTCCCCATTCACGGGTGTCCCAAGCAGGAAATTTTTTTAAATTGTATTACAGGGTAATCTGTATACGACTTTTTTGCAGTTTTTTCAAATAAGTTCCCAGAAAAAATCAACCCATGTTTGTTTGTCAACCAGCATACCATAAAGTATGTCGGCGTTCGGTACTTTAGATACAATGCTGGCAACATCAAAATGTACACCCGGATACAACTCCCGTATCATGCGTACAGTCCTACCGCTATCGTATATATCATCACAAAGGAGGAACATTCCGTCCGTAAGATGCGAGCGGATACCTATTTGAAAATCACTCGCCTCCATTTCTTTATATGAGGATATTTCAATATATACCATGGGGAGATTGAGCTTTCTACTCATTACATATGAAAGAAAAAATCCCCCCCGCAATGGGCAGAGTATTGCAGAATAAATCCTGCCGCTATTCCGCACTTTTTCAAAAAGCTGATCGGCAACTTCACAAAAAATTTCATATGATATTTGTATTCTATTCATAACGTAACGATATGCACCGCGAGAAGCAGGCAATTTATTTATTGGTACTATTGTAATTTTCGTTTCATGATTCAGGTGATAGAAAAATAATTATTTATTTATCTCTATAGCTGCCTTGACAATTTCAATTTTGGTAAAAAATTCATCAAGCATTGTAAAAAATCTGGAGAATTCTCCTGAAACATGTATCCTTGTTTTCCCTTTCTCGAGCATGGATATTTTTTTAATGTTGCGGGTGTAAATATAACATTCTATCAGCCCCTTGTCTGTCTGCATATCGCCGATTATGCAGAAATCATAATCGATATTTGTCGAAGATGTAATATCTTTAACAAGCATATCGGATAGTATAATCCGTTTCTTGTCGCTGAGGTCGTTGAGCATAAACAGTTTTCTGGCAGGGTTTTCAGTCGCATCGATTCTGACCTTTTCGAGAATAACATCGTTTATCATGATGTTTTTTCTCATACTGCATGAAAAAGTCATTATACATATAATAATAATTGCAAGTTTTCGTATCATATCATTCTCCACAAGCTCTTTATTTTAACAAAAAAATATCTCTACTTCGTCAGATTTGTCAAATAAACTTTTATTAAGGTATAAAAAATTAGTAATAAAAAACTCTGATTTTTGATAAAAATTCATCAGAGGGGAATCTGACATTGAGTGCCGTCAGTCTCCCCCTTTTTTTTCTTTTAACCAGCCTGATTTTTAAGGCCAACGAGATATAGGAGTATATTCACGATATAATGAAAACCGGTGCCGATACAAAAAATAACAAGTGCTTCAAGCGGTGTTGGTATAAAAAAAGGCAGCATGAAAATCATACATCCGATCACAGAATCCGACTGATCGATAATCGTAAAAATAATTCCCTTTAATCCACTAACCTGCGTACCTGGGGCTATACTTATCCGTCTTTTTACAAAACTATTGGGAAGTTCAGCGAGCACATAACCAAACCCCCAAACGCCTCCATAAAAAAATTCGTTAAATGGAAAAGAAAACCGGGAATAATCAACCAGGGAAACTTCCCGAGCCCATTCGAAATTTCTGAAAAAGAAACCGAATAGACCCATAAAAAGGGATGTAATTAGTATCATCCCCAAAAAGCCTTTCCATGATTTATTGTCGCCGAAAAGTCTTTTGCCATCCCGGAGGATTGTACCGCCATCAATTGGTTTTTTTAATGAACTGAGTACCGGGAGTTTCATGAACACCATGTTGAAAATTCCGCCCAACATAAGGGGAAGTATGAAATAAACAAGCTTGCCGAAATGATTGAGATCCATTTTTTGACTCCAAAAAAAAATATTTAATGGGACTATAGCAGATGAGCTCTATATGATCAAGTATAATCTTGTAATCCAGTGACTTTAATGTGTTGAATTTGATAAACAATAATACGTTTAAGAAGAACATAATCTGCATTTGAACATGAATTCAGATTACTACTAAGAATATTGATCTAAAATAATGCTTGCAAATATGAATTATATATCTATACATGTGAATGTATTAAAAAATTAAATAATTGGACAATCGTTGGCCTATGATACGACCGAATAAGCAAATTGAAGATAATATCGTTAACAGCATCATCGGGGAAGGTTCTGAATTCAAGGGTGAATTTAAAATTAACGGGCTCCTCAGGATCGACGGGAGGTTCCAGGGTACTATTGAAACCGGAGGAAAGGTTCTTATTGGTCAGTCTGGTGAAGTGAACACCGATATCAAGGCGCGTCTCGTTGTCGTCGGAGGCATGGTGCGTGGAAACATTTTCGCTACAGAACGGGTGATCTTCCTCTCATCCGGCACGATCAGCGGCAATATCATCACCCCGAGTCTTATCATGGAAGAAGGGGTAAAATTTGAAGGAAACTGCACCATTAACAAACGACTGGACACGCAGCTATGATAGAGATAACGCAAGCGACAAAAAGAAAAGAAGAAAAAAACAAGATTAAGGGGAAGAAAGGCGGATCTTCATCAATCAGTCATAGTGAAAAATCTTTCCAGTCTGAACTTGAAATCAAAATTGCTGAAAATCTAACCGGAACCATCGAAGAAATGCTGAACGACCTTAGGGACCATGAACAGAAATTTCTCGATAGTCAGACATTCCAGGAAATGATTCATTATAAAACAGTTGTAAAAAAAATTCTAAGCATAATTGTTTCTGAAAGCCTCCAGATAAAATCATTTAAACGCAGCAGTAAAGACAGAGCTGACTTTACTATAATTCAGAAAATTGATGAAAAACTTCTGGAAATTTCGAACGCCATAACCCGTTCGAATAAGGCATTTAACCTCTTGAAAACTGTAGAGGAAATTCGCGGACTCATTTGCGATCTCGTATATTAAATTTTTTAAAACCCCCTTACATCATGGAAACACAAGACATCATCGGACATAAGCAGCAGCTGTGGAAGCTCAATCTTTTACTGACAAGGGGGGAAATCCCCCAGAGTCTGTTGTTTTCAGGAATTCCCGGTATAGGGAAAAAAAAGATCGCGAGGGATTTCTTGTCGGCCCTCTGTTGCGAAGGAGATAAACCCCCTTGCCGCGTTTGCCATTCCTGTATTACCATTGCAAACAGGACCTCTCCTGATATGATTGAACTTCTTCCTGATGAAAAGGACAAAATTCCGATCGGCAATCCTGAAAAAAAAGAAAACGGCTCCGTTCGCTGGCTTATAGACAGGCTTACTAGAAAGGCTGTTTCAGGTATATATGGGGTGATCATAGACGGTGTTGATAAAATCTCTATAGAGGGGCAAAACGCACTCCTCAAAACCAT
>JBFZEZ010000153.1:0-5365 GCA_041306585.1 Spirochaetota bacterium
TATCATCCAGTATGATTTCAAAGAGGTCCCTATTATTAGAGATGTTAATTGGGGTAATTTTATCAGCAGCGAAGCCCTGGCATGACTGCTTTTGTTCTTTTTTATTGTTCTCCGGTAATATTTTTATAAGTATCTCCCCTTCCTGAAAGCACCTGCCGATTTTTCTTCCATCCGGTGTATGGGATAGGATCAATTTCGAAAGTTCACCATTTTCAATAATGTACTCAACAGTACCTGAAACCGGGGCATGTATTACTGTTTCCATTTTCATTGCCGAAAGTATTAGAAGCGGATCCCCGGCATGCACTTTTGTCCCAGTGGTTACACTTTCTCCAACGAATGAAATGAATGTACCTTGAAAGGGGGAATAGATAATTCCCTCACTATCCTCGAGGATACGCCCTTCTGGGTGCACAGACATTCTATAGTAGTCAATTTTATTGCTATCTCCTTTCATCCGGAGGACTATAGAACGGGGGTGGCGATCCACCCTGATTCGAAATGAGCTTCTACCGTAGGTAAAAATGAAGTCATCACAGCGGTCATTGAAATAATTTATGGCAATTTTACCATTATAAATGCCGTTTGCAAAAACCGCAAATGAATCGATTGCAAGATGAAGCAATTCAATTATATATTCCCTTCCTTCAGCTTCGACCTTGTACGTATCAGGGATGAGCAGATCAGATGGGGCATCAAGAATGCTTTCATGGGCAGTTATAGCGGAAAAATCGCGGACTCCTTTTACCATGTGGTATATATATTCAACAAGACCCCCGAAGATGATGGGTTTTAGCCCGCGTCGTCCAAATGTATCTGTCACATCCTGAGCTTTTTCTTTAAAATTAAGATAATTATTTTCCTTGAGCAGGTTATTCGTATAATGCCCGTTTATAAATTCCGGATACCGGATAATGCGAAGGAGCTGGTTGATGTTTGTTTTTACACCTTTAATGTAGAGCTCCTGGAGAGCGCGTTCAAGTCGGATAATTGCCTCCTGCCTTGTGCTTCCATGCGCGATGATTTTACCTATCATCGGATCATACATAGACAGAATGCTGTCTCCCTCAGAAAAACCGAAATCGCAGCGTATACCATTGTATGTCGGCAGGTTTAACTCTGTTATCGTCCCCGGGGATGGGAGGTAATCATATTCCGGGTCCTCAGCATAAATCCTGCATTCGATTGAATGTTCTTTTCCTGTTTGCCTGCTTTTTAATAGATCCAGGCCGATTATCTCATTATCCCTTCCATCATAATGCAATATCTGCCATTTTGCCAGGTCGATACCGAGGGACTGGTCGGTAACTGCATATTCAACCTGAAGACGCGTATTGACTTCCATGAAACCGAACTTACCGGTATCTTCATCGATCAGGAATTCAACAGTGCCGGCCCCGCCACCAGAGCTGTAACCTGATAGCAGCGCAATTTTTTCTGCTGCAGCTAGAAGTGAAAGGGACATGTAATCATCAAGAAAAGTGTGACCGCTTTCTTCAATTATTTTCTGATTGCGACGCTGCACCGCGCACTTTCGTATACCGACGGCGCAACCGTTAAAAATTTGAACTTCCATATGGATTGGTTTTTTAATAAATTTTTCAATGTAAAATAGCGGATCACCGTAGAGTTCTTCTCCGATGCGAAAACTTGATTGCGCAGCCATTTCAAGCTCGGATTTCTTATTTACGACGTACATTCCCTTCCCGCCACCTCCTGATGCGAGTTTAACGATCACCGGATAACCGATTCGTCCCGCAACTCTGGCGATTTTTTTCATGTCGATAGTATTGAAAGCATCGGAACTTTCAAAAAGAGGAATGTCATGTTCATGGGCAAGCATACGGGCATTTATTTTATTTCCCACCATACGCATTGTTTTATGACTCGGCCCCATGAAGATAATTTTATTTTCATTTTCTGCGGATATTTTTTCAATTGTTTCTACGAACTCGGCATTTTCGGAAAGAAAGCCGTATCCTGAGTATATGGCATTGACATGAGCGAGTAGTGCTGCGCCGATAATGATCTGGATTTTTCCATAATTATCACTATTCCCGATGAACACGACCTCGTCAGCGAATTCATACCATGATTGTCCCTTGTCGACGTCAGTAACAACAGCAACAGAAGGAATCCCCTCTTCGTGAAGTGCGAGAAAAAATCGCTTGGCAATTTCGCCTCGGTTTGCCACGAGAACCTTCTGGAGTTTATGGCGCCTGCTTATGGCTGGGGATATTGATTCGGATTGGCGGCGGGTTGAAATTTCATGATTCAGGCGTTTTAAGTAATTAATGGAATCCTGAATTGTATCATCAATATGGTTTTTCATTATAATCATAGCCTAAAGATATGCATCCAGAGCAATTATATTCTTGAATCTCTGCACATTAGTAGTATTACGAAATATTTCAATCATAAATTATTAAGATATATAATTTCCCCTCTATATGGGATGTCTTCTTTTGTTTTCATATCCGTGATTAAAAGGGAACCATCATTATACATGCTGGTTATTATGCCTTGATGTTGCGAACCATTTTGTATAAAGCTTACTCTTGATCCGATTGAATCAGATTTGCCGGTCCATTCAGCGAGGATTTCATTCGGCAAAGGGAGGACCATATTGGTAAAACCTTCCATAACCTGATTCAGGACATCATGAAGCAGTCGGTGAATATCATGTTCATTTCCTGTACACATTTTTATAGAAACAGATGATCCCCTGATTTCAGCTGGGAAATCGCAGCTATTGACATTAATCCCAATACCGATTATCACTATAGTCTGGCTCCCTGCAACAAGAAGCTCACATAAAATTCCGCAGATTTTTTTATTATCAATCCATATGTCGTTTGGCCATTTAAGACGCAATTTTTTTCCGAGAAGGGGAGATAAAGCCCGATATACGGCCAATCCGGCCATAAGGGTCAACGGAGCAATGCTTTTAATGGGAACTGTGGGAATGTAAAGGATTGAACATGCAAGATCCTCCCCATTTTGGGAATGCCATATCCGATCGTGACTCCCCCGGCCGGCAGTCTGATTGCAGGTATAAGCGGTTAAAAAATTGTCATGCCATAGGCGGGGATGACGTTTGAGGTAATTATTTGTGGAATCAACTTCCTCAAAATACAAAATGTTTTTCTGAAATAGCATGCGGATATAACTTCCATCTTAATTCAGATTAAGTATTATAGGTTTTTTTTAGCTTAATTTTTTTCCGAGAAAGGGATCAAAATGATACCATTCAAATGGATGTTCGCACACTTGCTTTTCCAATGCCCCGGCATATGCATTGACAGAATCCTGAACTGCTTTACTGCGTTCAGCACGTGCGGATGCCTTTACATACACAGGCTCTGATGCGGTAAAATGATAACTTTTTTTCCCATTTCGAAATGCAAAAAAATAAAGTATCGGGGCGCCGGAAAGCAGGGCAAAATAGTGGGGTGTTTCAGGGAGGATAACTTCATGATCGAGAAATGAAACCGTGACAACGCGCTGGTCAGATCGCCAAATCCGGTCGCCGGCCATTGCAACGATACCGCCTTTTTTTAGAAAGTTTATCCCATCGAGAAGACCGAAGGGTGAGTCCATGTCCTGTCCGACGGTACTTATGGTTATCCCGGATCGAATAAGCCCTTTTTTTTGCATTTTTTCGAGTTGCTCTTTCTCACGTGACCCCATATATAACATAAGATCCAGACCGCGGTCTTTGAAAAAATGCGCAGCTGCTTCCCAGTTTCCCATATGAGATGTAAGAATTATAGCACCCTTCCCGTTTTTTAGGACCTCAACAATTCGCTCCCATCCATTCGAACTATAGGTTAATTTTTTCAGATCCTGGAAAAGCATCCTTTCAATATGGATTTTTGAAAAATTATTAAATTGTTTAAGCGCACATAGATTATAAAAAAGCCATCCCTTCCCCGGGTAGAGGTTCTGATAAAAATACAAACTCACAGCAACGCGGCGGCGGGCACATAAAAAAAATCCGGTTGATATGATCAAACCTGCGGCAGAAAAAATCCAGGGGCCGATTAAACGGGAAAGTGCAGCAAATAATGTATAGAGAAAATTAACCATTTTTTTTACGGATTTTTTTGGATATTTTTTTTAATATGTACCATACTTCTTCTCTACCTTTACCTGAAGGAAATTTTCGAGCTATTTCATATTGTCCCTCAATAAATAGCGCATCCAGCTGGTTTTCAGGGCGATAAAAAATTTTTTTCCCTGCAATAATGCTTTTTATTAATTCAATCCAGCGGAGAAAGGGCATCCGTTCACCTGCGGGGATAGTCGCTCGTACGCAGACGCGTCCGGAATAATCGAGCATTGCATGGATTTTTTTTAAAGTTATTTTGAGTGAGTCATCGTCAAGATAATGCGACATGTCGAGCATGAGAACAGTGTCAATTTTTTCTTCAGTATGCGGGAGATCAGGTGCAGCTGCTATTGAAACCGAACCGCGCTCGCCTATAACTTTGTTTGCGATGCGTGCCCGTTCAGGATCAGGCTCGATCCCAAACACCCGTGAGTTGGGGAAGTGTTCGAGAAGCCAGACTGCAGGAATGCCATACCCTGATCCGATATCGAGCACCCCTATCGGTTTTTCAACAACTGAGTGCAGTTCTTTAAACATGGGGTCGAAATACATTTTACACCGGGCAAATATTCTTGGAAAAGCTTCGAAGTGCCGCCATCGTCTCAAAAATCCCTTTCTATGTTCACGCGAATTTGGCTCCCATTGAACGGCGCTGAATGGTGAAGGTTTAAACATTCGATTTAGTATTGGCGGAAGAATTGAGTATGCCCCGATGAGAGAATAACCAATCCCGAGAAAGCATGTGAGGCCAGCGCTGCGAAGAAGAGAATGTTCGGCAAACATGAGAGTGCCGAAACCGATAAGAGTAGATCCTGATGTCAGCGATGTAGCGAGCCGTATGAGACCAAGGGACGGGTGCTGTTCATTGCCGTATCGTTGATAGGAGCAGGTCAGAAACAGTGAGTAATCGATCCCGACCCCTAAAACGACGATTGAAAGCATCAGGGCAGGAATATCAAGGGGGTGGCCGAATATCTTCAATGTACCAAGTGTGCATACAAATGCAAATGTTATAGGCATGAGCGACACCAGTGTCAGCTTCCAGTCCATAAAGAAAAGGAATAATATCGCAATTATGCTGATTGCAACTATTATGATCATTTTTTTGAACACTGAGGAGAGAAGCTGGCCTAACCTTTTTGAAAAATAATTTGGGTCGAACATTTTAATGGATTTTATTGAGGAATATCTTTCAAAAAAATTTTCAGCAACGTATTTTCCCCCGGGTACCAGGGTGGAAATCAGCATCCAATT
>JBFZEZ010000154.1:0-5247 GCA_041306585.1 Spirochaetota bacterium
AGCGGGGAGGGTCAGAGCCTCCCTTGGACCGATAACCCCCACCGGGGGGGGGGCGTAAGAAAGATATTAACATGAATTTTATTTTAAACGCCGGGGGCAAAGGACAGAATGTAGTAAGGTACGATGGAAGATAATTATCCCCTCTTTGTGAGCTGTTACTCTATATCATGCAATAAATCAAAAATTTCTGCTTGCTGAAAAAGCAATACCAATATAGAAAGCATATATGAAACTATCAGATTTTTTGGAATGATATATGAAAAAAAATACCAATATAGTTGTATTTATAACAGGGGGATCGAGCGGGATCGGACTCTCTCTGGCAAAAGTGTTTGCTTCAGCTGGTGCTAACATTGTGATATTTGCCAGGAATGAAAAAAAATTAAAAACAGCCCGTGACGAAATCTACAGTAAGGTGATTTCAGCGTCTCAGGCAATATCGCATATGGCTCTGGATGTTTCTGTTTATAATGATGTAAAAAATAAAATGAAAAAAGCAGTTGAATATTTCGGCACACCTGATATTCTTATCAACTGTGCCGGGGCTGCTTATCCTGATTATTTTGAAAATATCACCTATGAACAGTTTGATGAGACTATTAAGACCAACCTGTATGGCAACTGGAATGTTGTTCATACATTGGTCCCATTCATGAAAGCACATGGCGGGCATATCGTAAATTTTTCATCAGTTGCCGGATTTGTCGGGGTTTTCGGATATACTGATTATGCGGCATCAAAATTCGGGATTGTCGGATTTTCAGAGACTTTGAAAAGCGAATTAAAGCGGTATAACATTGGCGTATCGATTGTATTTCCGCCTGATACCGATACACCCGGATTCCAAAATGAGAATAAAAGAAAACCCCCTGAGACGAAAGCTGTTTCCGGGGGTGCAAAATTGATGCATCCTGATGATGTGGCTCTTAAAGTGTATAAAGGGATTATGAAAAAAAAGTCAGTCATCATCCCCAATATCGAAAGCACGCTGGTGTATTTTTTAAAGCGTCTGTTTCCCAAAGTTCTTGATTTAATAATGGAATCAAGTATAAAAAAAGCACAAGCCAAATTCTAAAAGAGCATTATCTGAAAAAAAATGAAAGAGTGAGGAGTACATAATGGCCAATCAAATAAAATTAGGGATACCCAAAGGCAGCCTTGAAGAATCGACAATCGAACTTTTCCGCAGGGCAGGATGGAAGATCAGCGTATCATCGAGAAGTTATTTCCCTTCCATTGACGACCCCGAAATCGTGTGCACCTTAGTGCGTGCCCAGGAGATGGCGCATTACATCGCAAACGGCGTGCTCGATGTCGGCCTCACCGGCCTTGACTGGATCCTCGAGAACAAGGCCGATGTCGAGTTGATATCAGATCTTGTTTATTCCAAGGTGAGCGCCCGGAAAGCGAAATGGGTCCTTGCGGTCCCTGAAAATTCCCCGATTAAAACGATTGAGGATTGTAAAAATAAAATTATCTCCACTGAACTCGTGAATTTCACAAAGCGTTATTTTGCGGACCGCGGTATCCCGGTCGATGTTGAATTCTCATGGGGCGCCACTGAGGCTAAAGTGGTCGAGGGGCTTGCCGATGCGATTGTAGAGGTCACCGAAACCGGTTCCACTATTAAGGCTCACGGCCTTAAGATCATTCACACACTTTTAGAAACAAACACAAAGCTTGCCGCTAATAAAAAGAGCATAGTAGACCCCTGGAAAAAGGCGAAGATACAGAAGATTGCACTGCTGTTGAGGGGGGCTCTGAACGCACATAACCTGGTCGGCATTAAAATGAATGTCCCAAAGGATAAAATGGACAAGGTCATCGGTATCATCCCGAGTCTGAACGCACCGACAGTGGCGCAGTTATACAATTCCGACTGGTTCTCTGTTGAGTCGGTGATTGACGAGGCGATCGTTCGGGGGATCATTCCTGAACTTATCCAAGCTGGCGCCGACGGAATAATCGAATACTCCCTTAATAAAGTGGTAGGCAAAAACGACTTGATGAATATATAACAGCATGAGTAATGACCAGGGAACAACCTTGAGGGTCATTCCGATCAGTGTCGAGAACCTGCTTGAATACCTCAACACACTCCATGAGCCGGTAATGGAGGCTGAGATAATTCGAAAAATGATCGGGATTGACCGTCTCCCTTCCGAAAGAAGCAAGCTTTTTGAGGCCCATTTTTCCTTGTATCACGCCCTTTATTCCCTCCGCAACACTACTGCGCAAGAGGGTTATTATCTTCACCTGAATCCAATGCGCATAAAACTTGTTAAAGTCCCTGGTCCGGATAGGTGTCATCATTATTTCCCTGAAAAGGGGGATTTCTGCCGCGGTAAAAGTGTGCATTCTCAATACTGTATCTATCATTTTCCTTCATATTCCGGATTGGAAGGCTCGATAGTATACGATCCCCTGTTTGATTTTTATATCAATCCTGACAACATTTCTTTCGGCAATGAAGTTATGCTTGAAAAATTGATGAAGGGCGTCATGCTGTATTCATTGCGTCGGGGCGCTGTTGAACAGGCAAAACAGTTTTTTAATCTCAGCTACCCCGACCGGCTTTTAATCAGGAGAAAATATCGGGAGCTTGCGTTTAAATATCATCCTGATAAGCTGGGAGGGGACGATACCCTGATGAAAGAACTCAATAAGGCGTACCAGATTTTGAATGAGATTTATGTGATTTGAGCCGCGTTAATGAGGCTCTGACCCTCGAGCCTTTTTGTTTATTATATCATAAAAAGGTAAAGTATATGAAAGAGATTCAATTGATCGTCGCATGTGTACTCCCCATTCTGATCATCTCAGCAGTAATTAATCAATCTTCATCGGCAAAAGAGGATTCACAAACTGGTCTGTTTACCATAGAAGTTCCATGCGCTTTACCTTCTGATGTCAAACCTGAAATGGTCCCTGTGGATGTGTTTATTCCCAAAAGCAAGGTGCGCGCTGATCTCCTCGTGCTCCCCGGGTGGAAATATTCCCGGGTCCGCTGGCACAAGGAAACAAAGCTGCTGGAATATTGTGAGAATGCCGGCTACCGCGCTGTTTTTCCCGACATGAAAAATAGCGTGTATGAATCAGCCTATTTTCCTGAAACAACCATGAAATGGGGGAAGATGCCGGGAGGGGCCTGGGTCAGGGATGCTCTGACCCCCGCACTCAGAAAAAACTATGGAATATTTGAAAAGAAGAATAAAAATTTCGTACTCGGTTTATCGACTGGTGGGAGAGGGGTCCTCATTGTCAATATGCTGAATCCCGGCCTCTTTTCAGCCGGAGCAACGCTTTCCGGCGACTTCGACCAGACATTGATGCCGACAGACCGGCTCATGGCCATGGTATATGGCGATTATAATTCCTTGGCTCTGCGATGGAAACAGGTTGATAATCCTATCACTGAAATGAATAAAAAAAAGTGGAAAATGCCTCTCTACATCGGCCATGGGAAGAAGGACACGGTAGTGCCATTTGCTCAGAGCAACCTGCTGTATGAAACCATGAAAAAGCTTTACCCGAATCTTAAGTCTGAATTCAGTGCCCCTGAAAATGCAGGACATGACTTTGCGTTCTGGGGGTCAGAGCTGGAAGGGGTCTTTAAATTCTTTAAGTCATTGGAGTAATTACGAAAATGGCCACCCGGTTTAATCAATTATTCTTGACATCATCTTTGTATTATTATATTTGACGTAACGCACTGCGCCCGTAGCTCAGCTGGATAGAGCGTCGGACTTCGAATCCGCAGGTCGTAGGTTCGACTCCTACCGGGCGCACATTGCATACCTTGACCGGGTCGTGGTTACTGATTCATCCCCCGGTAGTCCAGTATAACCTCAAGAATCAAATCTTATCTATATTGAGACTCATTAATTCTCTTTCCCCCTGAATTTAAGCACTTACAGTCATTTTTATAATCCCCGATTCCATAACCCGATAAAACGTCTGGCTCAAATAACTTATGGCAATAATAATAACCGCATGGAGGTCCCAGGCGATTGAATGCAGCAGGAGGGGGGCCGCCGGGATTAGGCAGGGGAGAACTCAGTTTCATGGAGTTTTCCATCAAGAGTTATGTATACCCTCAGTTTGCGGATGATTTTTTTGAGTTTGTAACCAATTTTTTTTGGGGATCGATTATTGAAGCTTCTATCAATTAGACTTTGAAGATGCTGATTAGGAAAATAATTTCATCTATCTGATTTTGGAAAATATTTCACACCAGGCATGTTTTTAAAATGGCTGTCCTGTGTCCATAAAACAGCATCATATTTCTTTGCCGTTGCCAATATTAAACTATCAGCCATTGGCAATTTATTTTCAATGCTTAATTTTGCAGCGAGTAATGATAACGAAGTATCTATAGTAACTACAATTCCCTGCTGTAAATGTGCTATTATCAATAGCGCATCATTTTCGTTGCGTTCCTGGCGAATTTTTTTGAAGACTTCAAAAATAGTAATAACTGGGATTATCAGGTTTTCGGTATCCTCAATTGCATCAGTAAAATTGGCGGCTTCACTGGTATCGGCAAAGTATTCCAGCCATGCTGAGGAGTCAATGATATTCATATTCGATCCTTGTCACGTTCGATATGAGTATCAATACCTTTGAGAAATCCCTTCAGTAATTTGATGGAACTGACTGGAATCAGTTCTATGCGATTACCATAAGAAATGACTTCCAGTGCCGCACCTGCGTGCAATCCAGCTGTTTTTCGTACATCTTCCGGGATTAAAATTTGAAACTCGGGGGATACTGTAACCCTGCTCATGATTAATACACCTCTTATTGTTTCAATTATACTGAAAATTGGATATATTGTCAATCTTATAATGCTCACATAATGAATATGCCTATTGATTGTTTATACAAAGTGCCATCCTGGATGGCACAAATATTCCGCTCGACCTCGACGTGGCCCCCGCTCATCCGGATCAACGGAAAAAAGAGCCGCAGTTCCACCGCATCGGCGGGGTTATTGATATAACCGTAACCCCTAAAACCACCGACCTCAACATCACAAGTATACCTTCATCCCCTCATTCTTTCTATATTTAACTTACTCGACTCTGGCGATTTTTCCGTGTAACGTGTGGAATCGTGTATATATCAATTGCGGGGCTGGCGTTTTTTTTATCCACGTTTTATGCCCGGCTGCGGAAGGTTGCTCGTGAACCATCCTCGCCCCGCGCAAAACGTCCTGTTTTGCTGATTTTTACAGGTAAATAATAT
>JBFZEZ010000155.1:0-2679 GCA_041306585.1 Spirochaetota bacterium
CTTCCGATCTAAAAAATTTTTTGAGATACTCGGCATCACGACAATTACAAGCGAGGATTATCATGATGGGATTAAGGACGGGAAGAACCTGACAGGGGCCGAGTTCTGTGCCCCCATGACCGCGCTTCACGGGCATGTGCAGTACCTCGCGGAAAAGGCTGACTATGTGTTTCTCCCTGAATACATGGAGAACAGACAGAAAAATCATGCCATAAAACGCAATTATTGCTACTATACCCATTATGCACCGCCCCTCATTACCGTAACTCCCGGCGTGGCCCACCGGGATAAAATTTTAACACCCGTTATCCGTTCGATCTATACCGGGGCATACGTCAGGAAGAAGCTGTATGATATGCTGAAAAATATCGGGTGCAGGGACCTTACCTTTCGTGCTGTTTCCAGCGCATTTGACCGTGCTCATGACCACTGGAATGCCGTCAATCGCGACCTCAGGGACGCCATGAGGAAAGATGCAGCCGGAGTGGATGATGTTCAAGTCGTATTTCTCGGAAGACCGTACTCGGTCCTCTCCCGTTCAATGAATAACGGGATCCCGGAGATATTTTCAAAAATGGGGATCCGGACATATTTTCAGGACATGCTCGATTATAGCCGTGAAGATGTCAGGGAAATCGAGGAACTGCTCCAGATTATGCATTGGAAATACGCGGTGCAGATCCTTGAATCAGCCCATGTCGTTGCGCAGAAGCGGGGGCTGTACCCGGTATTCGTAACATCTTTTAAATGCACCCCTGATGCATATGTCATCGAGTTTTTCAAACGGATACTTGATCGGCGCGGGAAACCCTACCTCATCCTCCAGCTTGATGAACATGATTCGAGCGTGGGGTATGAGACACGGATCGAAGCTGCCGTCCGTTCGTTCAAAAACCATCTTACAGCAACCGAAAAACACACTGAACAGCGGCCTGAGAAATACCGTGCAGGGATATCAGTTTTTCAGAAGGATGTGCTCAATGGAAAAACATTCCTATTCCCGAACTGGGATGATATCTGCTGCAGGCTCATAGTGGGGATGCTGCGAAGAGAGGGATATAATGCGTACGTTGTTGCGGAAACCACTGATTCGATACAAAGAAGCATGAGGTTCAACACTGCGCAGTGCGTCCCCTTAAACACGATCGCACAGAATTACATTGATTATGTCGAACGTCATAATCTTGATCCGAAGAAGACTGTCGTATGGTCTCCTGAATCGAAGCTGTCGTGCAATCTCGGTATGTTCCCGCTGTATACAAAAAAAATATTTGAAACCTACGGGAATGGAATGGAACATGTTTCAGTATATTCCGGTAATGTTACATTTACCGATATCTCCGCACGGGGAGCAATCAACGCTTATTGCGCCTTTATGTTCGGGGGGATGCTCCGCAAAATGGGGTGCCATACGCGTCCCTATGAACAAAAGCCCGGAATGACAGACCGCGTCATTGCAGAAGCCCGGGAACTCCTTTATCTCGCTTTTGTGAATGATACCCCGAAAACCGATGTCCTGGAAAAAGTTATCGGGATGTTTGAGAGCATCCCTGTAAAGCGGGAAGAACGGCCGAAAGTCGCAATCTTTGGAGACTTGTACGTGCGCGACAATAATGTGATGAACCAGAACCTGATCAAAATTATTGAGGCCAATGGGGGTGAAGTCGTTACAACCCCGTATAACGAGCTCGTACGCGTTATCGTTGATTTGTATATCCGGAAATGGTTTAAACAGGGGAATTACTTTGAGGCAGCCTTCTCGCTCCTTCTGAAACAGGTGATTCCCATTCTCGATAAACGGTACGGACATTTTTTTGATCGTATCCTCGGTGAAAGTTCATTTAAGGTCCACGGATCCCCGGAAGATATCATGGCGAAATTCAACATAAAGCTTCATCACACCGGAGAGTCGATGGAAAACATTCTGAAGATATTCCATCTCATCGACCAGTATCCCGATCTGTCGCTGTTTGTGCAGACAAATCCGTCGTATTGCTGCCCGTCACTCATCACTGAGGCTATGGGGGAGCGGATTGAAGAGATCACCGGGATACCGGTAGTCTCCATTGAATATGACGGCACAGGGGCGAGCAAAAACGAAGATGTGATTCCCTATTTGAGATATGCGCGGAAGCGATCTGTGAAAAAAAATGCTGATGTTGTGCTCGGGGATTGAGATGCAGTTATTTTATGCATATAAAATATAACAGCAGAACCGCTCCTAAAACGATCCTGTAAATACCGAATGGAATAAAATTGTTTTTCGAGATAAATCGCATGAATCCAGCGATAACCAGCAGCGCAACAATGAATGAAACGATGAAGCCTATGCCCAGGACCGCGATCTGATGGATAGATAGTGTGCCGTTGTATTTGAACAATGAATACGCAGATGCTGCGAACAATGTCGGTATCGCCAGGAAAAAAGAGAACTCTGCTGCTACAATACGGGATGCACCCAGAAACATAGCGCCAATTATTGTGGCGGCTGATCGGGAGGTGCCGGGTATCATTGCCAGGCACTGAATGATTCCTATCATGAATGCTGTTTTATATGTCAGTTCCTGCATTGTCGTGATTGATTCATGCATGTCGTGTTTTTCGAGATATATTAATAATGCTCCGCCGATAATTAAAGCTATTGAAACCGTGATGGGATTAAATAGATATTCTTTAATG
>JBFZEZ010000156.1:0-2555 GCA_041306585.1 Spirochaetota bacterium
ATGCATTGTTGCAATCAACAAAGACCCCGAAGCGCCGATCTTCAACCTGGCAACCTACGGAATCGTGGGAGACCTTTTTGAAGTTGTTCCGCAAATGATGGAAAAACTTTAATGCTTGAAGATTAGTAAAAGTTGTATTTAAGTATATAGATTTTAATACGTAAAATAAGAGGGCTGTTTTAAAAAAAACAGCCCTTTTTTTTTAAAAAAAATTATAGCATTTCACGAATAATGTATCCCTTCCATGTCATTCCCGCGCAGGCGGGAATGATAAAAGAAGTCTTATTAAATCGTTAACCGCTATAGTCATTACAATATCCTGATCAATGGATATACCGGTTCCTGGCGCTTCAGGGACAATAACCACTTCAACGCTGTGGGTGATTAGTTATTCTGTTGAGTCGTAATAAAACAATTGTCAATTTTCCATTGGATACAGATTTGTTCTAAAAAGGAAGCCCATCAATAATTTTGTGCCATAAAGATGATCATATCGGTTTGAGTTGTCATGGTTGTCTTCGGTGATTAAATCGGTGACGTAGAAATCAGTCATGAAACCGACGAATATATCGAAGTAACGTGCAACCCTGAATTTGAAGTTCATGCCGACACAAAAACCGAACTGTGCATGACCCATATAACGGGTTACATCCGCGGTGGATGAACCGGATGGCGTCGGATCTTTTGATTTTATCGTGTCGTCAATTAAATACATGAATACAATGCCGGGGAGGAAGTTGAAAGAAAATATCCCTTTATTAAATGAAGCGATAAGGGTAAGAGGCACTGACAGGGTATTTGCTGTTGATGTAAGCTCATTGGTGTTGCCTGTGGTTGTCGATTTCATTTCCATCAGGATGTTTATTTGTTGATACCACAGACCGGTGTGCAATCCTATTGTATTCGTAAACATTGTTTCGACGATTAATCCCCAACCGTACCCGAAGTCTGGTTTATATCTATTGCTTCCCGTGCTTGCGGCAGCGTTGAAGATTCCTGCTGATCCCCCTAAACCGAACGAGATGTTCGGGTCATTCGGCTTTTTTATGGCAGTATCTTCCGCATATGCGAGTGATGCTGATGTGAGGATTGCGGCAACGGCTAAAAAACAAAACCAGGAGAAACGTTTCATAAATTCACCATTGAAAAATATGGGGTCGTTTGTAGAGACACATAATTAAATGTCTCTACAAAATCATTTTTTGGGCATCATGCATGTTCCGGAAAACCAGGCCCCTGATTCCATGTGGATATCCGGGGAAACCATGTCCCCCCGTGTCCTGCTTTTTTTGAACAATTCAATTTTGTGTGACGCCTTGACCTTCCCGTTCATTTCACCATTTATGGAAACTTTATTGGCGGTTATATCCGCGCTTATTATCGCTTCCCTGCCTATAACGAGATGACCTTCGGTTTCTATCTTCCCTTCGAATTGTCCTTTTATTTTCAGTGAATTTTTAAACTTGAGTTTGCCTTTAAAGCTGATATCGTCGGCTATCACAGTGTCTATCTTATTTTCATCCTCAACGATGTCTTTGATGTCCGCCATTATTTTCCCCATTGATGCATAAATGTAGTGTATTGCGTTATTACAGGCAATATTAAATGAATATTGGTGATATGTCAAATAAAATCGATAAAATTCAGGTAATTACTTAACTTTTATGACATCACAGAGGTATATATTTTAAGAATGGCTCATATTTTGCCGACAATAAAAAAAAATGTATATTTTTTTATTTGAGCCGATGCATGTGTTCCCTTGTGAAAAATTTGATTTTTTTTGATTGCAGATTTTGGTGAAAGGGACAAATAATGATAAGTTAGGCAATTATGATTGATTCAGCAAAACATATAATTCTACGCTTTTACATGATCCTGTATGTAGTATGCATGATATTCGCGCCCGGGAACAGCCGGGTCTCCGCGCAATTTATCCAGGACAACGAAAAAGAAGATTACAGCAGCGAAATGGGTCCCCGCGTAACAACCGATGTCCCGATGCATTGTGCATACAATATCAAGGCTGAAGTACTCCCCAATATCCGTCATGCTATCAAGGTGACCTGGGATGTCGATCCGGCGTATGATGATGATTTTTTAGTCGGCCGGTTTAATGAACCCATCGATACCGAGCAGAAGGCCCTTAATGCGAGATTTATTGCCATGGTCCCGCCGAAGACGACCAACATAATCATTGATGAGCGGCTTTTCCCCGGTAAATATTACTATGTCGTTTTGTCGCGGAAAAAGGTCCAGAAAAAGGATATCGAGCTCATCCGTGAACAGAATTATACCGCATATCCGGCCGAGATCGTGTACAGGAAAAAGGATCCAGGGGATATTGAGGGCATACGCGCACGAAAGATCGATCTTCGGAAGATCCTTGTGTCATGGAGCAAGATCAACGATGACCGCATCATATACACCCTGTACCGAAGCGGTACAGAGATCAAAGACAATTCTGCGATGGATGCAGCGGAAAAGATAGCTACAATCACGGATGGCGAACGCTATATAGATGACAACCTGCTCAGGAACGGCGCTTATTTTTA
>JBFZEZ010000157.1:0-2745 GCA_041306585.1 Spirochaetota bacterium
GCATACACCAACCCTTCGGTCGTGAGGGGTTTCAATATCGAGATCATGTCCCCCGAATCGACTTTCGAGGCATTAACATCACCACCGTTCATCAGTATTATATTCATGATCGAAGAAGCGATTATGCGGCTGTTGATGGCCCCCTGGTGTTTGACCAGGGAGATCTTATCGGCTTCCTGACGGTGAAGGATATACATGGCAAGGGGGAGCGACGATGTCAGAATTATCGTGGTAAAAATAAGGATCAATTTATATTTTATCTTCATTTAACCAACCTGTAACCAACCTGCCAAACCAACCTACCGCAGCCTCTGAAGGGCTTCATATCGGGTCTTCGCACGGGGGAGATAGAGTTTGCAGGTGTTGTTCCCCGGATTAATGATCAGGAGCTTTTCAAAAAGCGCTATACATTCCCCATACCTCTGTTGTTCATACAATGAGATCCCTTGTTTTTCAAGTTTAGAAACCTCCGAGGCCAATTTTTCGCGCACTGCCGCGAGGTCGGCACGGGCTTTGCCGTTATACTCGGAAGCGCCATCGAGAAAGAAAAGCGCATCGTAATAGTTCCCAGCATTGACCAGTTTCCGCGCACGTGCGTAATTCTCCGCCGCGGCATCGATTTTATCAATATACCAGCGGGCATCTTTATGATTTTTATCATATGAAAGGACTTCCTTGAAATATACACGCGCCTCTTCATGATTTCCCGCCTTTAATTCCTTGACGGCGATTGCGAAATTCCGGGACACCCCCTGGGTCGTCGTTTCGGTCGTGTGGACATCCTTTGTGCGCTTATACGCATTAAAATTAAACTGCACCCCGCCTAAAAAATTCAGTATATGAAAATCTTTCCGGGAGAGCTGATTGTATCCGTATTCAATCCCGATCCGCGCCCTTACCCCATATTTTATAGGGACAAAAAAGCCTATCTTGGCTATAAAACCGGGTTTAATTGTCTGCTCGTTTTTATTGCTGTCAGGAAATTTCAGATAAAAATAATTGCCCTTTAACGCAACACCGGCATATAACTCAAGAAAGGGAACAAGCTGGAAATAGACAATAGGCCCGGCGCTGAAAGAAAATGAATAAATATGGGATTTATCAACTTTATCAATCGGATAGTCAGCAAAATAAGCATCGACTTCAAAGAGCACATACTTTGAAACAAAAGGAATCACATCAATGCCGACATAATATGAGTTACTGAGAAAATCCTTATAATACCCTAACCCGAGGGAATACCCGGCCCGCAGACCGAAAATAATGTCACCTTTTATTGTTGCTTCAGTGACAGGTTGGGCATAGCCGGGAAAGGCCATCAGGTGCAGAAAAAAAACAAATATATAAATCCAATGCCTCATATTCTATCCTTTCAAAGGGCTATTTTCCATAACATGTTATTTTACAGCATACCCCTGCCAATAGGATAGAAAAATTTTTCATGAAAATCATTTTTTTTTAAAAGATAGTTACCAGCCAATACACAAAACAGCTCCCTTTGAATTGCAGCTGGTGTTATTTTTTTCCAGCCAGGACCCATCTGCGGCGGAACCGATCCCCTGGGTAGCCTTCTGTTTATTGTCAGTAAAATTAGTACAATTGTCGGAACTGGCATCAAACGAACCGTCATTGAGGGACCCCGACCACCACGATTTTAATGTTGTACCCGAGGGTGATACGTTTGCATCAGCCGGGGAAATCAATAATGTCCCATCAAACAGATCGAGCCAGTAATTCCCAATCGTAATACCATCTGGACTGACTATCGGCAAGTAATCGGGAACATCGTAAAGTGTCGGCATATCAGCAATAGAATCGTGTTCATGCATACTTATAAAAGCTCGAACATGTGATACTCCAAGACTGGAAAATGAACTTTGATACACATCCTGACATATCTTATCAGCGCCAGCACGTCCTCCAAGGTTGCCGTCCATTTCCACTCCATTGGAAAACATATAAATTGAGCCGGTCGTGTTAATTGACGCGGAAACCGTCGTATATACACACTTAAGCTTCCCTGTTGAAGCGTATATATTAAAATAATAGATACCTTTCGGGAGACGGCCAATATCGACAGTATCGACATCGGTGCCTGTGAATTTTTCCTCACCATTGGTTTTGATTCCATCAATACTGTTGATATTATTACTTTTTGAAAGATAAACAATATAATCTATCTGCGGGACCGCGTCGCTAAATGTGCTCTCAGGAGGCAGACTAGCCTTTGTCCATTTCAGTGTGATCCCCCCGTTCGTTATAGCGCTGACAATAATTGTGCCGCTATCCCCCGGGACCAAACCAGGGGCGGGTTCCGGCGGGGTGGTCAGGGAAACAGTAGTGTATACGCATTCATAAGTATCCATAATATATTTAGAATTCATAAAATCCACACTGGCAAGTATATTAAAATAATAGGTACTATCTGCTTTAAGTTTTTTAATATCTGACTTGAGTAAATTGTCCCCCTTGTCTACAATCTTTCCATTTTTGATTGAATCTACAGAAGCGATATCGTTACCTTTTGAGGAATAAACAGTGTAATGTATCGTTTGCCCGGCTTCCTTTTCGATGACTGCCTGATCCCATACCAGCGTGACCTCTGTGCTCGATATTTTTGATATACTGATCACCCCGCCATTACCGGGGAGTAATCCTTCAGGGGTCAGAGGGGGGGTAGTCACCGAGATTGTGGTGTATACACACTCATGCGGATGCACATATGCGAGTACATTTAAATAATAC
>JBFZEZ010000158.1:0-5388 GCA_041306585.1 Spirochaetota bacterium
CCCGCTCAGGATGATGATGTCAGGATTGATCCCGGTGATTTCACCGACCATCTGATCGTTCAGGTTGTAGGAATATGTTCGTACAACCTTTCCCCCTGCGGAAAGCGCAGCGAGGGATGCTATCTTCATGCTCATTTCGGGTACTACCCCGATCGCTACTATTGAAAGCCCGCCTTTTGCAGATGATGAAAAAAAGACCTGCGAACCGGGCCCGGCATTTTTCATGAGCATGTCATGGACCGCATCAAAACCGATTGAGAGCATGTCCGTGGTTGTCGGTTGGGAAGCAAGCGAAACCGCGGTCAATGCGTCGCCGTCCATGGTGAAGCACGCGCCCTTGGTGAATGTGGAACCGATATCGATGCTTGCAATATTCATGGAATTCCTGCTTACCTTTCATCCCCTCTCATGAGGGCATTCGTTATGTGCATGAAAAATTATATCGTAATTTTTATATTGTATCCGGTGCAATATTAAATCTTCAAGCTAAATTTTATGAGGTAGTCCATCTTTACCTAGGGTGATTGTGATAAATCGTATTAGGTCATTTATATGTCATCCCCGTACCCGCCTGCGCGAGTATAAACTACAGCGGGGATCCTTCTCGCTAGACGCGAATTAAGGATTCCCGTCTGCACGGGAATGACATGTTACGGAAAATCAGAATTTTCAGGGTATATTTGTATTGACATCCTGATGAGATTTTGCTCTACTTTCATATACTTTCACAGATATATCGATAATGAACATTTTTAACGCGGATAACGATATAATGAAAAAATCCATTTTATTATCATTATTTATATATGCATTTACAAGTCCGGCATTTGCGCAAAATAATATTGCCGCGGGTCCCGGCGCCCCGGGTGCACCGCAAAAAGCCCTCCTCAAAACAATTATTGTTGATAATTACTACCCATATACATTTGTAAATAAAAGTGGTAAACCTGACGGTTTTTCAGTTGATTTAATCAAAGAAATTGCTTCGATCATAGATTATGATCTCGAAATCGTTCCCGGAAAATGGGAGGATGCGCGAAATGCCCTGAAGGCCGGGACAATCGATTTGCTCCCGATGATGGCCTATTCAGTCGAGCGGGACCGGGACTTTGATTTTACTATCCCCCATACTATCTCGTATGACGCTTTTTTTGTAAGGAAAAATACTAATGAAATTAAATCCCTGAGTGACCTTGCCGGGAAAAAAATTATTGTTATGAAAAATGACCAGGCATATGATTATCTGCTTTCGAGCGGCCATGTTTCAGCAGGCCAGTTGATAATGATCGATTCCCTTCCCGACGCACTTCGTCTTCTTTCTTCCGGAACAGGAGACACTGCCTTTATGCCCAAGCTTGTCGGCCTTCTGCACATGAAAAACCTCAAACTCGATAATATTGATGATTCTCCGCATGTAATTTATGATTACAATCGCCCGTTCAGCATTGCTGTCAGGGAGGGAAACAAAGAACTTTTAGATAAATTAAAAGAAGGGCTGAGAATTGTACACGCTACTGGGAAATACAATAAATTATATGAAAAATGGTTCGGTATATTGAATACGCAAGGAATTTCCTTCAAAATCATAATTACCTATACACTCATTGGGGTCCTTTTTTTTATATGCGCAGGCGCTCTTCTCCTGTTCTGGAGTTTTTCCCTGAAGCGTCAAATAGAAGCGCACACTGGATTTCTTAAAAAAGAAATTGACCAGAGGATCCAAACCGAAAACGTACTTGCCCGGCTCAACGAACGTTTTTCCCTGGCGACCCGCGCTGCCCAACTTGGGATATGGGACTGGGATATCAAGAAGGACATCCTCGAATGGGATGACCGGATGTATGAACTCTACGGGCTGCGCAGGGATAATTCTCGCGGAGTGTATGACACGTGGCTTGCAGGGATCCATCCGAACGATTGTGCGAAGGCATCTGAAGCGATCCAGCAGGCCATGTCCGGCGAGAAGGAATATGAGATCGACTTCCGTGTGTTATGGCCAAATGGCACTGTCCGAAATATAAGGGCATACGGCATGATTGTGCGTGATGACACAGGGGCGCCGGTGAGAATGACCGGTATTAATTATGATATTACTAATTTAAGCTTAGCAGTGGAAGCGTTGCAGACAAGCGAGGAAAAATTTTCAAAAGTATTTTTTTATTCACCGCTGCTCATGACTATCAGCGAACTGGATAACGGATCGTATGTCGATGTCAACGATGTGTTCTGCAGGATTTCAGGATTCAGCCGTGATGAGTGTATCGGGAAAAAATCTGCCCAACTCGGCTGGATTTCAGCAGAAGATCGTATTCAGCTGATTGAAATACTTCGTGCCACAGGGGATGTCAGTAACCATGAGCTGACCCTGACGCGAAAAAACGGAACAAAAATTGTCTGTTTATATTTCGGCGAAATTATAACGATTCAGGGGAAGCCGCACCTCCTTTCAATTGCTCAGGACATCACCGAACGTAAAATTATCGAAGATACCCAGATGTTTCTTCTTCAATGCAGCCTGCCGACGAACAAGGAGGATTTTTTTGAGTCCCTTGCGCGCTTTCTCTCCGGGATTCTTAACGTGGAATATGTCTGCATCGACAGGCTTGAAGGCGACTCGTTGACAGCCCGTACTGTCGCGATTTTTAACTCAGGCCATTTTGAAGATAATGTTTCTTATACTTTGAAAGACACCCCCTGCGGCGAAGTCGTCGGAAAAAGGATATGCTATTTCCCCAGGAATGTATCCGGTCTGTTCCCGGTCGATGCCGTGCTTCAACAGCTGAAAGCGGAAAGTTATATCGGCACCACCCTGTGGAGCTCTGACGGCAGGGCGATCGGCCTGATTGCCGCAATTGGTAAACGGCCCCTTGTTGACACAAAAATTGGTGAAACGGTCCTTAACCTGGTTTCGCTCAGGGCCGCAGGGGAACTGGAACGCAGGGAGGCGCAGGAAGCTTTGCACTCAAGCGAGGAGAAATTCCGTTTTATTAGTGAAAACATTCCACTGGGGATGTTTTTCCAGATCAACAGCGGCATTGACGGGACCCGGCACGAATTCACCTATATCAGCCCGGCAGTGGAAATCCTTCACGGTCTTACAGCCGATGACGTTATGCGAGAACCCGGACTTCTGTATGGACAGATTGATGAAAATGACCGCTCATTACTCATCGATCGGGAGGCAGAGGCATTTGCCTCTAAGAGCATGCTCGACATTGATGTCAAGGTCCGCATGCCGTCAGGCGAGGCCTGCTGGCGGAGGTTTATGGCTTCCCCGTATACCCTTCCGGACGGACGCGTGCTCTGGAACGGGATCGAGATAGATATTACCGACCGTAGGAAAGCCGAAGAGTCATTGCGTGAAAAACTTCATGAACTCGAACGCTTCGCCTCCCTGACGGCTGACAGGGAACTCCGCATGATCGAGCTGAAGAAGGAAATAAATGAGCTTTTGAGAAAGTACGGCGAAAAAGAAAAATACAGGATCGCAGAATGAAGCACATTGAAAAAGAAATAATAAGTGTTATGCGTAAATCATATGGAATGGACATCGCGATGTTTGATGGTTCTTTCCTGGCCCAGGCTGTTCTGAAGAGGAGGGCAGGTCTGCCTGACCCTTATGCGGCCGATTATCCGGGCTATATCGCCGTAAACCGGCTTGAGGCTGATGAACTCTTTCAGTCGCTGAATATTACTTTCAGCGAGTTTTTCAGGAACTCACTCACTTTCGCGTTGCTTGAGCAGATCGTGCTCCCCGGGCTTGTGAAGGCCAGGGGGGGGAGCGGCTCTGATGAAATAAGGGTATGGTCAGCCGGGTGCTCCGCCGGACAGGAGGCGTATTCGATCGCGATTTTATTCGATGAGCTCAATGCGGGCAGAAGCTCCCCGGTTCCGTATCGCATATTCGCGTCTGATAATTCAGAAGATCAACTGGAATCTGCCCGGAAAGGGGTGTATGATGCGTCGTCAGTTCAGAATGTAAAGGTAAAGCACATCGAAAAGTATTTTTCTTTTAATAACGGGATGTACACGATCATCCCCCGTTTGAAGGAAAGAATCGAGTTTATTCCCTATGACCTGCTTGACAAAAAATCATCCTGTCCGGCCCAAAGCATATACGGGGATTTTGACCTCGTTCTCTGCTGTAATCTGTTATTTTATTATAAAAGTGACTGCCGAAAAGCCATAATAAAAAAGCTTGTGCAGTGCATCGCGCCAGGGGGGGTTTTTGTAACAGGGGAAGCGGAAAGGGCCCTGTTTGAAGCGGGCGACGGCCTTCGTCCGGTCTCACGGTATGCGCCGGTCTTTAATTTTAAACGGCGGAGGAGTGATAAAAATGAGGTTTGTTGATTTCAAAATCGACCGTCAGCTATTTATCGGCTTCGGGTGTATCCTTGTTTTTGTCGCCATTCTGGGGACACTGTCATGGGTCAATACCTAAAGACTGTGGCAGAATACCAGCGGGCTGTATGAGCATCCTCACTTGGTTAGGAGGGCCATCGGCGACATAAGGACACATATCATTTCCATGCATATGGGGATGTACAATCTTCTCATTACGCACGATGATTCCCATAGGGATCGCATCATCCAGGAGATCGATACATTCGAAGCAGAGGCGCTCCGTGAATTCGACGAGTTATTCAACCGTTACCTGGGCCCCCGGGAGGATATTGAACACGCTTATAATGCCTTTATTCAATGGAAATCCATAAGGGCGCGTGCGATTGAATTGATTCGAAACGGCCGGAATGCCGAAGCCCTTGATTTGGTAAATCCTTCTGACGCCAAAAATAACCAGGCAAAAAAGATCTTCCAGGAAATTCAGGATATAAGCGATTTCGCGGTAAAAAGGGGGGACAGGTTTTTCAACGATGCGCTCAATCAGAAAAATTCCATTATGCAGCAGCTTGTGATAATGTTCGGCGGGGCTGTAGCCATGACAATAGGAATGATGTATCTTCTGCTGAAAGGCATCAGGATGCCGCTTTTTGATCTCACCTCAACTGCGGAAGCACTAAGGCATGGGAGGTTCGATTCGCGCTCAGGCATTACATCCCATAATGAATTCGGCATCCTTGCCGCATCGTTAAACGGCCTTGCCGAAAGGATCCAGTCTGATATGAAAATGAATGACGATGTTGCGCGAATCGCAGCATTCATGCTCAGCGGTGACGACCTTCTGCCATTCTTTAGTGAACTCGTGAATGAACTCCTCCGATACACCGGCGCGCAGGCAGTCGCCCTCTACCTGCTGAATGAGCAGAACCCTGAATTTGAACATTTTGAATCCACCGGGTTTGCCCGGGAGGGGCTGAAGTCCTTCCTGTCATCACCCGGAGAAGGGGAATTCGGCGCTGTCCTTGCCGACCGGCGGATTATTCGCAT
>JBFZEZ010000159.1:0-4016 GCA_041306585.1 Spirochaetota bacterium
TATCGGTTGTTTGTTGTCAAGTATCATGCTCCCCATATCGAGGGAGGGCCCCATGGCAAGGGCGACATGCCTGCTCGTCACAAAATTTTTGTATAAAAAAATGGATGCGCCGACGCCATGCTGTGTCGATGTATTGTGTTCCAGAAAATAATACGCAGATGAAGCAGGGGTCCCCCCGTTTTCTTTAACCGGGCTGTAGGAATACAGTGCGCCGAAACCGAGATTGAATTCCGCGGATACGTCGGCGTTTATCATGCAAATAAATACAATAATTAAAAAATATCGTTTTTTTATCTTCAATTTGAACATATCCGTCCGGACATAATTGAATCATTGTTTCAGCAACAATGTGTCATCCCCGTACCCGCCTGTGCGAGTATACACTACAGCGGGGATACTTCTCGCTATATGCGAATTAAGGATTCCCGTCTTCACGGGAATGACATGGATGGTTAATCGCTCTTTGTTAATTTCAGATTATTTTATTCTTTTTGCCTTCGATTGTGCCTCAGCTTTCACTTCGGCTTTCTTCTTCACTGCTCCTTTTTTAATCGATATCGATGCGGTCTTACTGTTCCGCATGGCAATCTTTACTACATTATAAGCCCCGTCATATATGCCGATAGTTTTCAGTTTCATTATGTTTTCACAGTACATGGTGAGAAGATCATCATCATTGAGTAAGAGATCAAGGGCCTGAAGGGTGAGGGGAATGGTCTCACATTCGATTGTACCATCGCCCAGTTCGCCGCTTCGTATCGCCCCCCAGGCTTCGTGGCCGCCAACCCTTTTTACTAGAAGTTTGGGTATTGGATAATAGGAAAATTCACTGGGTTTCGCCACCAGTATGTCAACACAACGCATCAGTAGATTTGTGGCATAGACTGCCGCAAAAATGTCACTGTTATAATAGATATGAAGAGGTTCCGGATCCCTTCTGACGGCATTTTTTGCAGTTGATACAATATCATTCCACTCTGTATGAATAACGGGGCTTAATCCAAGGGATGCCAGAAAAGAGACCATATTATCATAAATATTTTTATGATCGCCGGCATTAAGATGTATTATTATTTTTTTTTCTTTTATCAGGGGCGCCATTTTTTCAATCATGGCTTTGTATATTTCGCCCTCTGCACCGGCTCCGCCGATTGACATGAGAAAGCGCCGCGGTTTTTTCTGTTTCATGCGCTGAATCCGGTACGTGCAGTCCGATTCTACATTGCTTACCAGTTCATGGTCCACATAGTGACCGGTGAAGACTATATCCTTTTCAGATATGGGATTCATCACTTCTTTCTTGCTGTCCATGTTTTTAAGTGTGCGGTAGCCCATATAAGCAGACGGCGACTGGATTGTATGTATCGAACCTTCAGAGAGGTGAAGTCCGAGAGGCCAATTATCGGGAACGACATTGACAACCCGGTCCATCCCAGCGTGTATCGCGCCCTGTGACGGCCAGGAGTGAGCGCCAACAAAAGGTATCTCTTTGGGTAAATGTTTATATACCGGGACCATCAGTTCATTCATCTTCCCGAATCCGATATTGCAATTCAAAGTCTTATGTACCCCTGCAGTCTCACGCTCAAATAAATAATTTATTATTCTGCTTTTATGAGAAAGACGTGAAAAGAAAGAGTAAAGTTTATTCAGGTGATTGATTATTTTTGACCCGGTGGTATTTTCAAAAGAGAGAAGATCAAACCAGTAGGGTTTTATCCCCATGGAATGAGCGGCTGACGCGATCGCCATTGCAATACGGTAATGACCGTAACCCATTCGTATGATGCCCACAACAAGGCTTTTAACGGGATTGATAGGTTTGCCTGAATCTCCAAGCTGAATGTTGTCAACCCCGAGAAGAGGACCTATAACTGCATTTGGTTCTGCCGAGAGGGTATATTCTGCATCGGGATTGAAATCGAATTTTTTGGCAAAATTGTTTTTCTGCTTCAATGCCTTTTTGACAGATGATTGAGGGATAGGATTGCCGAATATTTCCATTGAAAACTCCTTGAATACTTTTTGTATGGGGAATTGCTACTCTATGACGATATGGTAGTGGTATAATTTTTTTTTCTATGTTATTTTTTTTGTTGGTAAACATATAGTAAGAGGTCATTTTTAGGGGGTAACAATCCATACCATGTCATTCCCGTGCAGACGGGAATCCTTAATTCGCGTCTAGCGAGAAGGATCCCCGCCGTAGTTTATACTCGCGCAGGCGGGTACGAGGATGACATATAGGTACAATTTAGTAAATACCCCCTATAAATGACCTAATACAACATATACAAAAAAATATATATGTGAAAATATGCATTATTTGTCAAATGTATTTTTTTAAAGGTTTGAGATTCCAGGGGGGGGGAGAGGTCATTTTTTAAGTGGTAACAATCCCCACCATGTCATTCCCGTGCAGACGGGAATCCTTAATTCGCGTCTAGCGATACTATACATCATCTATCTTCTCTTCGCATCAATGAGACCCTTCAGTTTCTCATGATCGAATGTCCGTGCGTACAGGGGTTGTACACCGTTTTGATAGGGCGCGAGATGTTCCTCAAACGTTTCACCGCCGTTCCTGACGTAAATCACTCCAAGGGGAAATTTTTCCTGCTCATCCGATTTCTTAAGCGCCTCGTTTCTGTCAGTAGGATCGTACGCGTCATCAAGATAATATGTGTTTTCCTTATACCAGCGGAAGTTGTTGGTTTTGTTGAACGACACGCACGGCTGGAGTATGTCCACGAGCGAATAGCCCTTATGGGAGACGGCCTTCATGATGATCTCCTGTGTCTTCTCCACGTCACCTGAGAACGCACGCGCGACGAATGAGGCGTTCATTGATACCGCCACCGCCACAGGGTTAAACGGTTCGAGATATACACCGGTAATCTGCACCGGGGTCTTGAATCCCCTCCTGCTCGTGGGGGACGCCTGGCCCTTGGTGAGGCCGTACACCATATTGTTGTGCACAATATTTGTAATAGTAGGGTTCCGGCGTATCGTGGCCAGAAAATGGTTCCCCCCCTCGCCGTACGTACATCCGTCGCCGCTCTCCGCGATCACGGTAAGGCCGGGATTGCTCGCCTTGATGGCGGAGGCGGCCGGAAGCGATCTCCCATGCAATCCATTGAAAAAACTTGTGTTGATGTACTGCGGTGTCTTTGCCGCCTGGCCGATGCCGGAGACCATGACGAGTGTTTCCCTCGGGATATGCAATGCGTCCAGGGCACCCTTTACTGCCTTTAAAATATCATAGTCACCGCAACCGGGGCACCACGCAACATCATGTTCGACTTCAAAATCATACATGGAATTCATATGGTTACTCCTGTACTAGTTTTTTTATCTCATCGGCAAGTTCCTCAACGGTAAAAGGAAGCCCATTATACTTGAGGATCTTCCAGCAGATATCAATCCCTGTTTCCATGCGGATGAGTCGAGCAAATTGCGAGGTATAATTGTTTTCAACCACGGCAGCCTTGCGGGCTTTTGAAATAAAATTAGCAGTATCTTCATGAAGGGGAAAAACTTGTGTAAAGTGGAGGAGTGAGACCCCCATCACTCCGGAAAGATCAATCGCTTCCAGTATGCTCTCAAGGGTCGATCCCCACGCGATGATGAGGTGAGTGTAATCCCGAGGCCCGTATAAATCAGGCGGAAGGATGAGCTCATGGAGCATTTTTGCTTTTCTCATCCTTTTATCCATCTGTTCAACCCGCACCTGAAAATCTTCGGTAATGTAGCCCCCTTCGTCGTGTTCATCGCTGTCGGCGCATATGATCCCCTTTCCGAAGCCGGGTATCCCCCGTAGTGATATTCCGTCCGGTGCCAGTGCATACCTGCGGTATCCAGCATCTGTTTCCACGATATTATTTTTACTATACTCACCCTCTATCGTCACTTCGGGGATGGTATAGTTCGAGTCAAGATAATACTGGTCAGTGAGTATGAGTGCGGGGACCTGGCACCTGTCTGAAATATAAAACGCCCGTTGGGTGATATTGAAT
>JBFZEZ010000160.1:0-6047 GCA_041306585.1 Spirochaetota bacterium
ACGACGCTCTTCCGATCTTAGTATTGAGTGCCTCTGAAACAAGGGTTGATGATGGCCCTGGTTTCTGCAAGGTCCTTAAGGCAAAAAACTATTGTTATATGAGCAGGGTCTATATCCCTAAGGATGAGCTTGAAGAAAAGGTTCCAGACAGAATGTCAATCCCCAGTGACGCGGAGATGATGGAATATTTTCCCAATACACCCCTTAAGGAAGGCTATCATCCTATGATGATAAGTGTCTGTCTAGGTACCGGTGTTGCAGATGTATATACAAATATTGCCCTTTCTGACCAGGAAGAGACGATGATTCTGGTCCCCCTAATATATACCAGGCCCTTTAATAGGGGCAGCCATATGGTTGCCTTCTGTCCGGTGTTATATCTCGACACCAAAGGGGGAGTCCTGGGCGGCTACTTTTACGGTCTAAGAAAAGAGTATCACCCTGAAATAGAGACAGTAACCACTGATAAGGAAAAATGGCTCACCATGATTGGCAATGACCAATGGAAGGATAGCCTTGATGTATATTATCAGCAGACCGGTACAGACTTGGGTGAGGACGGAATCGATAATTTTTTCATGCAGCTTTTCAATATGGTCTATGTTACCTACTCCTATCCTGTGCCGGTTCCATATTATATGTTTATGCGAGTGGGTGTGTTTCCCAGGGGAGTGAAAATGGCCAACGAGTTGGTGAATTACACGTGGAAGGGCACATCAATTCTGGATAGTGATGATATGATGAGTCAGTTTGCTGATTATGTATATACTACATCATGGCCTTTGACTGCGGAGATGGCTTTTGAGGGTACCAGTTCCCCAGGAATTGAAGGAGTACGATCTGGATTATGGAGGTGATGCGATTATTTCATAAATACAAAATAAACAAGCACCATCACTCCCAGTATGATTCTGTAGATACCGAATGGAATAAAGTTTTGTCTTGTTATAAATCGCATAAATCCCGCAATGACCAGCAGCGCAACGATGAATGAAACGATGAAGCCTGTGGCGAGGATTGCGATCTGATGGACAGAAAGCGGGATGTTATATTTCAATAATGAGTATGCCGATGCCGCGCACATTGTCGGGATTGCAAGGAAAAAGGAAAATTCTGCTGCAGCAATCCTGGAAGCGCCCAGAGCCATGGCTCCGATTATGGTTGCAGCTGACCGTGACGTCCCTGGTATCATCGCGATGCATTGGATGATTCCTATCAGGAAGGCGGTTTTATAATTTAATTCCCGAATTGTTGTTATTGTGTTTTGTTTTTGCCGTTTTTCAAGATATATCAGGATTACGCCGCCGATGATAAGGGCTATTGCGACTGTGATGGGGTTAAAAAAATATTCCTTTATGTATCTGCCGAATAATCCCCCAATCAATATTGCCGGGATCATACCGATTATTGTCTTTATCCATATATCCCATATCTTTTTTCTGTCTTCAGAACTTTTACCCCTCCCAAACGGGAAAAGCCTGTTCCAGAAATATATAACTACAGAAAGGATCGCCCCCAGCTGAATGACAATATCAAACAATACAGCGAATTGCCCTGTGAAGTCTACGAATTGATTAACAATAATCAAGTGGCCTGTTGATGAAATCGGGAGAAATTCGGTGATTCCTTCTATGATGCCTAAAATTATTGATGTGACAAATTCATTCATCAAAAGCCCTCTTGTTATGTTAGAATTTCCTTAACTCTCCCAACTTCACCGCTGACAAGACGGACTTTTATTCCATGTGGATGGGCAGGGGAATTTGTGAGGATGTCTTTAACAATCCCTTCCGTGAGTTTACCGGATCGTTGGTCCTGTTTCAGGACAATTCTTACACGAATCCCCGGCTTAATGTTTTCGCGAGTATTACCTTCCACGGTGTCTCTGCATCACTATTTTAAAATTAAGTTCCATTTATTAATTTTATCTTTAACCTGTGTGAATAATTGCGAGGTATCTCCTTCAATTGTTATTGAATCTATGCTGTCTCCCTGTTTGATGCTGTTTACTATTTTCATATCATTTTCATCAATGATTGATCCAAAAACTGTATGCTTTCCGTTCAGCCATGGGGTCGGAACATGGGTAATGAAGAATTGGCTCCCATTGGTCCCAGGTCCTGCATTTGCCATTGAAAGCATCCCGGGCTTGTCATGTTTCAATTCCGGCATGCACTCATCTTCGAAAGTATAGCCCGGTCCGCCGGTGCCAGTACCTTTCGGGCATCCCCCCTGGATCATGAAATCGGCAATGACCCGGTGAAATTTGAGGCCGTTGTAAAATCCGCGCTGGGCGAGGTTGGCAAAGTTCGCAACTGTGACAGGCGTTTGATCTGCAAAGAGTGAAAGCTTAATTGTGCCTTTATTGGTTGTGATGATTGCTTTTAATGGGTCCATGTTTTCCTTCCTTAAGTTAATATAATGTCACCTATCCAATCATTGCCGATTGTCGTTATCTCGTCAATAAATTTACACTTACAGACTGAGCCTTTCATGTCCATGATATAATGTGTCCCTGAGTTTTTGCACGTCTTCATTTTGGAGATATTCGTCGAATGTCGTAACCCTGTCAATTATACCTGAAGGAGTGATTTCAATGATCCTGTTTGCGATTGTGTCGATAAATTGATGATCGTGGGAAGTAAACAGGATGACTCCCGGATAATTGATAAGTCCGTTATTTAAAGCAGTAATAGATTCAAGATCAAGATGGTTCGTCGGCTCATCGAGGACCAATGCATTGGCGGCTGAAAGCATCATCTTGGAAAGCATGCAGCGGACCCGTTCCCCGCCTGAGAGCACATTCACCTTTTTTAATGATTCATCCCCTGAGAAAAGCATCCTGCCGAGGAAACCCCTCACGAAGGTTTCATCATTGCTTTCGGTATATTGCCGTAGCCAGTCAAGGACCCTCATGTCGTTTTCAAAGTATGAACTGTTTTCTTTTGGGAAATAAGATAGTGTAATTGTTTCTCCCCATCTGAATTCGCCAGAATCCGGCTTAATTTCACCCATGAGGATATTGAAGAGGATTGTTTTAACATGGCTGTTCTGACCAATAAAGGCTATTTTGTCCTGCCTGTTCAATGTAAGATTAAAATCTGACAGTACCGGGACCCCATCAATCGACTTGGTGAGATTTGTAACTTCAAGGATCATTTTTCCGCATTCACGTTCCGGTTTAAATGCAATGTAGGGAAATCGGCGTGAAGTGACCGGTATCTCATCCAAAGTAAGTTTTTCGAGGAGTTTTTTACGCGAGGTTGCCTGCCGTGCTTTCGATGCATTGGAACTGAAACGCTCGATAAACGACTGGAGTTCCTTAATTTTATCTTCCTTTTTTCTATTTTCGTCTTTTTTTTGCTTAACCGCAAGCTGGCTGGCCTCTGCCCAAAAATCGTAGTTTCCGGCGTATACCTGTATTTTTGCAAAATCGATATCAGCAATATGGGTGCAAACCTTGTTAATGAAATGCCGGTCGTGGGATACTACAATTACGGTATTGTTGAAATTATAAAGGAAGTTTTCAAGCCAGGTGATCGATTCGATGTCGAGGTTGTTTGTCGGCTCATCAAGCAGGAGGATATCAGGATTGCCGAAAAGCGCCTGGGAAAGGAGCACGCGGACCTTCTGGCCGCCCTCCAGTTCTTTCATCTGTTTTTTATGCAGTTCTCCCCCGATCCCCAGGCCTGCGAGCAGGGACGCAGCATCTGACTCTGCATCATACCCGTTCATTGCTCCAAGCATGTCTTCAAGATCAGAGGCGCGATGGCCGTCATCCTCAGTGAAATTCTCTTTTGAATACAGGGAGTCCCTTTCCTGCAGAATGTCGTAAAGTTTTTTATGCCCAATTATAACTGTATCAATCACGGAATATTCGTCAAAAGCGAATTGGTTCTGTTGGAGGATTGCGATCCTTTCATTTGGATTTGTCAACACTAGACCCGTATTGGATTCAATTTCTCCGGATACTATTTTTAAAAACGTTGATTTACCGGATCCGTTCGCACCAATCAGGCCATAGCAATTGCCTGGTAAAAATTTGATATTTACATCTTTAAAAAGTATTCTTTTGCCGAATGATAGTGTTACATCAGAAACATTGAGCATGGTATATGTACCTTTTCTTAATTATTAAATTTCCTCAGAGACTCTTTTTTATTCTCATTTGGGTCGGCTCTGTCAGCATGAATGCTTTGGCTTAATGAGAGATGCAGTGTCTCCAATTTAGATTGTCAAGAATCTTTATAAGCGGTATTTTGTCAAGAAGAGAGCGCGGGGAGATAGAATTTATTACAAACTTTTAGTAATTATTAGAGCTGAAATTTTTAACTTCTTGGACAGATTATTTCTCAAGTGGACAGATAACGATCAACACTTCACCGTTTTCACTGACATGAGTGACCCTCTGGTCTCTGAGCTCCCAGAAATTACATATTACATATCCCCTGCCTTCCTCGGCAAAGTGTTTACATTTCAGGCAATCTTCAAGTTTCATACATCCTCAATTAAGTTATACAGAAAAATATGCATTATCGCTTTGATCGAATGCAATCCGGGCAGGCATATCCGCCATCAACTCGCATGAAATTATATTTTTTTAATATTTCTGCTAATCGATAGCCCAGGGGAACCTTTTCACTGATTTTTTTTGAATGGCATTTTGAACATGGTATCTCCAAAAGTATAACTTTTTCCAATTCAGGGAAAAGTAAAACTTGAGATCCATGATGCTCCAAATGGGTTTTGAGTTCCATGATTATAAACCCTCCTTCGCCAGTTTGGATTTTTTACCCATCATAAAAACGATTTTACTGACTATTTACAGAATTAAATAAATTTGTCAATCATATAATGGGACATAATTTTTGTTTGCAGGGTAATAGGTCATTAGTAATGCTATAATTGAAGTAATACTTTCGATAATTAATTCTGAATAAGACACTTGACCCGATCTCAGTATTGTGATAGCATAGATTAATTGATAAATGTACCCTGTAAATATATATTGAGGAAGCATATGGGAGTAAAAAAGACAGGCACGGGGATAAAAAAGTTGAAAAAACCCCTTCAAACAGCGGTTGACAAATCCAACGAAAAAAATATAGACCAGCTCATCAAGGAAAATCTCGATTCGCATGTTCAAATTGAAAAAATGCGATGGCAGATAAAAAACTTTCAGGGTGATGAAATACAAATAAACAAATTAAAAAACCTTATTGAAATTAATACGTATATTTCTCATTCACTCGAAAAAGGCGTAGTCCTCAACAGAATCCTTGATCAGATAGTACGATTACTCGATTGCGAATTAGGGAGCATCCTTCTTGTTGATGAGGAGACGCAATGCCTGAAGTTTGCATACCTTAGCAAAGAGGAGGATTCCAACCGGCTGAAAAATGTCAGCCTCAAGATCGGCGAAGGGATTGCCGGAACGGTTTGGGACAACGGGACCTCGATCATTATCAATGATGCTCAGAGCGATGCGCGATTTTCAAAACTAGGGGATATAGAAACAAATTATACAACTCATTCAATCCTAGCAGTCCCTTTGACCGTTAACGGGCTGATAATAGGGGTCATAGAAGCCATTAATAAGCGGGATTCGGATTTCAACGATTTTGACCTCCAGTTGCTTCAATATATCTCAACTCAATCAGCCATTGCAATTAAAAATGCCGATCTCTATGATATGGCTATTCGCGACGGGATGACGAAACTGTTCATGCATAAATATTTTTTAAAGCGTCTTGAGGAAGAGCTGAAGCGTTCACGTCGTTATAAAAAAAGCCTTTCTCTGGTCATGTTTGATATAGATCATTTTAAGCAATTCAATGACACCTACGGGCATCAGGCAGGTGACCTGGTCCTTAAGGAATTTGCAGCTGTCATTCGCGATAATTGCCGGGCAACTGACATCCCATGCCGTTATGGGGGTGAAGAGTTCTCGGTGATTCTCACGGATACATCCTCTACGGAAACCTGTCATTTCTCGGAGCGTGTCAGGGCATCGATTGAACAGACCCGTATTAATTATAATGATTCGA
>JBFZEZ010000161.1:0-2696 GCA_041306585.1 Spirochaetota bacterium
GCATTTTAATTTTCGGGTTAAAACAAATATCTCTCCTTTCCACGGATTTTATAAGCTTAATAAACGTCGGCAAGGTCGAAAATTGTTTTTTGCAGACCGAGGACCAAGCGCCGGAGCCGAAATGCGCTGCACGCGTTTCATCTGCACCAGCAACGAATTCAACAAAGAGCCTTGATATATTAAGAACGTGGCGACGGATTCGCGTATCCGCAGGGCTGGAAAAAACAATTTTCGACCGATTAAATGATTAATCCGAAAATTAAAATGCTCTGACCCCTATAGAAAGATTACATCCAAATTATTGCTTGACTGCACCATATAGTAAAATAATAAAATCGTTAAATTATTAATGATTTTGATTCGATTATATAATAGGATAAAATTATGATGTATTTTCAGGACATGATTGCAAAACTTAACGAATACTGGGGAAACCACGGGTGTCTGATCATCCAGGGATATGACCTCGAGGTGGGCGCAGGGACATTTAATCCTTCGACATTTCTGCGCGTTTTAGGCCCTGAGCCGTGGAATGTGGCCTACGTTGAGCCTTCACGCAGACCAACAGACGGACGTTATGGGGAAAACCCGAACCGCCTTCAGCATTACTATCAATACCAGGCAATCCTGAAACCATCACCGGTAAACATACAGGACCTTTATCTTGATTCGCTCCGTTTCCTCGGGATCAACCTGGATGAACATGATGTTCGTTTCGTTGAGGATGACTGGGAATCACCTACACTCGGGGCTTCAGGGCTCGGATGGGAGGTCTGGCTCGACGGCATGGAGGTTACCCAATTCACCTATTTCCAGCAGTGCGGAAGCATCGAACTTGACCCGATTGCGGTTGAACTCACGTACGGGATCGAACGGATCTGCATGTACCTCCAGGGTGTCAACAGCATATTCGACGTAAAATGGAACAAAGACATTACCTATCGCGACGTATACCACAGGAATGAAGTTGAATTCTCGAACTACAACTTCAATATTGCCGACACCGCCATGCACTTCACACTATTCGACCTGTATGAAAAAGAATGCCTTGCCATTCTTGATAATTCAGAAATTAAAATTGTTCTTCCCGCATACGATTATGTGTTGAAATGTTCCCACGTATTTAATATGTTAGACGCGAGAGGGGCCATCTCGGTAACAGAACGCGTCGGATACATTGCACGCGTCAGGAACATAGCGCGCAGGTGTGCAGAACAGTATGTGACTATCAGGGAAGATATGGGGTATCCCCTTCTAAAACGCTGATCAAAATAGGAAAAAGTATGCACCATGGCTTTAAGAATTTAGAAAATTTTCTGATTGGGAAAGAAAAAATCATCATTTCAACCCATGAAAGCCCTGATGGAGACGGCCTTGGTGCAGAGATCGCCTTTAACGAACTGATGATCAATCTCGGTAAAAAATCGATCATCATGAACTCCGATCCGATACCGGACATATTCCAGTTTATCGATCACGATAAAGAAATCCGGATCGTATCAGGCACAAACGATCTTCCGCAAGATATCAGTGAATATGTCCTCATAATCCTCGACACCAACGATTTCGACAACATCGGCCAACTCTATCCCATGCTCAAGGACCTGGTTAAGGACATTTTCATCATTGACCATCACGAGGGGGGGGAGGACAAATTCGAAAAAAATTTTATTATGGTCGAGTCATCTTCCGCATGCGAGATTATCTACACGATCATCCTTCATTTCGGAAAGCGCCTCAGCCAGAAAGCAGCACAAGCCCTGTTTGCCGGGATACTGTATGACACAGGGTCCTTCCGCTATCCGAAAACCACGCCGCGGACATTTTCCGTCGCATCTCACCTTGTCGAACTCGGGGCCGATCCGTCCTCCATATTTGAACAAATTTATGAAAAAAATTCCCTGTCGAGTTTTGAGCTGCGCGGGCAGATTCTATCATCGATGGAAATTCTCTACGGGGGACGATGCGTCGCAATGAAGCTTACCGGTGAAATGCTTCTAAAAACCGGGGCTTCTTTCACCGAAGGAGAAGGCGCCATAAATCTACCACTCACTGTCAAGGGGGTCATCGCGAGTATCCTGGTAAAACAGGACATAGGCGGAGGGGTAAAAGTGAGCCTGCGTACAAAGGGCGAATACAACGTTGCCGAAATTGCCATCAGATATGGGGGCGGGGGACATAGAAATGCGGCGGGTTATAAATCAAAATTGTCCCTCGATGGAACATACCGGCAGGCGATAAAAAGCCTCGAGGTCTTTTTCAACTAATTCCCACTCGATGGCTTGTCGATGATCTCCCTCATTTTCTTGAGCAGATCAGCGCTCTCAAAAGGCTTCTGCATGAAATTAGAATCAATATCGAGCATCCCCTGCCGCATGAGCAGATCATCAGCATAACCGGACATAAAGAGTATTTTTATATGGGGGAACCCCAGCTTCACCTTTTCAGCGAGGCGGTATCCGTTCATTCCCGGCATGACTATATCGGTTATCATGAGATCGATCGCGTCACGCGACTTCAGTTCGCAGATCTGAAGGGCCTCCACGGCGCCGGGAGCGGTATACACGTGGTATCCGTTTGCTGCCAGAAGTCGCTGGAGCATTTTACGCACTGTCTCCTCGTCTTCTACCAAAAGAATACTTTCATCCCCTTTTCCTGAAGCATACCTTTTATCCCCTTTCTCGGATTTCTGCGCA
>JBFZEZ010000162.1:0-6660 GCA_041306585.1 Spirochaetota bacterium
GAGATGGCTGTTCAGCTTTTTAGAAAGAAGAGCAGGGCCGAGCTGGTTATGATGCATTGTGTTTCACTGTATCCATTAATCCCTGAACGGGCCAATTTAAAAAGGATTGAAAAATTGCACCGGCTTTTCCAAGTTGATGTGGGGCTGTCAGACCACACGAACGGGGTCATGGCACCGATACTCGCAGCAGGCTATGGGGCCCGTATCTATGAAAAACATTTTACGGTTGACAAGAATTTCGAATGCCCGGATAAGGATGTGTCAATAGCCCCGGATGAATTTAAAAAAATGATCGATTCTGTTGAAAATTCGATCCTCATGATCGGAGACGGGGAGATCTCATTCAGCGATGAAGAGGCCCACACAGCCCGTGGGGCGCGAAGGAGCCTTTTTGCCAGGCGTGACATCCCTGCCGGCACGAGCATTTCAGAAGACGATCTTATTGCCTTGAGGCCGGGGGTAGGAATTCCAGTATATCAGATGAAAAATTTCGTCGGGAAGACCACAAAAACAGCGATCAAAAAAGACTATCTTATCAGAATGGAGTATTTTTAAGAATATGACTCGTAAAATATCCTATTTTATTGTTATCCTTCCCCTGTTACTGGTCCAGTGCGCATCATTTTATGGTATTTTCAGGGTGGATAGTACATTTTATAATGATACTGAACTGCAGATTCTGGCAAAGACTACAGAGGCTATCCGATACGACTATGGCTATGATCCCGATATAGACATTGAATACGTCTTTACCTATTCAGCCAATGATCTCGATATAAAGAAAATGGAGCAGAATCTCGAGAAAACGCTGAGCACTTTAGATACTCCTGCCCTCGTGAAATATTATGAAAAATTGTATACTTTAAAGGTAAAAACCCTTTATACATTGGAACTTTTACGGGACAAGAAAATCTGGAATAATTTCACCTATATTGAAAAACACTACCTCGTTGATTTAAATACCTATGTTGACCTTATCGAAAAGCAGGTTTCCAGGAGGGATGCCCTCTATGCCGGAACAATTATTCAAAGAAAAAATCTCATTAAAGATCAGGTTGAGGACGAATTAATTAGTAAAGACATACATGATTTTTCAGAGGAGCGTTTTTACTATCTTGAATATTAACATCGTTTCGCTTCTGCGGGTTGTTATTCTTACGCTTGTTATCGCGGTTTCGGTACCGGCGCCTGAAGCCCATGCTGCGAGAACCCTTGTACATATACTCTGTTACCATTCATTCATGGGTGATAAAAATGAGTATTCATTTTCCCTCGATGAGCTTAGCGAGCATATCGAATATTTTAAGTCCCAGGGCTTCACCTTCGTTTCGGTGCGCGATCTTTTGAACGGGCGGGTGTACGGATCAAGAAATATCCTCATTTCCATCGACGATGGCCATCGTACCGTCTATGAGGCATACCGTGATGTGCTTCGCCCCAATAACATCAAGCCGCTCCTCGGGATATATCCCGCCATCATCGGTAAAAAGAAATATGCCCTGACCTGGGAAGAACTTCGGGACCTCGCCAACAAAGGTTGTGACATTGCCTCACATGGTTTTTATCATAGCAAAATAAACCAGAAGCTCTTTGACTCGAATAAAAAAGGATTTTTGAAGGAGATCGTACATTCGAAAAAGATCCTTGAAGAGAAGCTTGAAAGGGAAGTCGATATTTTCATTTATCCTTTCGGGATCGTTTCCGACCTGGTCATTGAATATGTCAAGGGTGCGGGGTATCGGTACGCTTTCAGCATCCACCGGAATTCTCTGGACCCTGTTGAATTGAAGGTGATACCCTACGAATTGCCCCGATATCTTACGTCGCGGGTAAGCTGGAAGGGAAATTTTAATAGCATCATAAGGAATGCAAAGAAATCTGAAAATCATAAAATAGCCGACAGGAAGGCCGTACAATCAAATTACACATCCGACTATGACATCGATTTTATCCCTCGTGACAATGAAATCAGGATTAGGGAAGAGATAAAAAATTATAATTCAAAGGGAGCATCCTCACCCGTCCCTACCGGCGGCAGGGGAAAGGATCTGCCGAAACCAGGTATTTCCCCCCAGGCCGAATCGATAACAACACAGGACACCACCAATAAACTCAAGCCCGGCGGATCCGAACCTGCTAAAATTGAAAAATATGAGCTCAAGGAATTCGCCAGCCTCAATCCAATGGTTCCCGGTGAAAAGAAAATAGGAGAAATACAGAAGAACCTCAAAAATTTTGTTGACTTACACACCCTGAAAGACCGCTATATAGTATTCACAAACCGATCTTTTGAAGCTTACCGGAAATTTTTCACATTTTTCGAAGGGAAACTCAAAATGACCGGTGATAAAGTGATTTCCATTTTCTGGAAAAAAAATAACAAATAACGCCATGCTGCCATTTCATAAGTTACATATTCGCAGGGAATACCTTCTCCCTGGAGGGGCCATTCTGTTTTTTTCGGTTATGGCGCTCCTGGGTGTCTATTTTTATCATTATACCGGTGACATCATCAGGGATGCTGAAACATATCTTTCCGGCGTTCAAAGTTTTGAGCAGGGGGTCGTTCGAAATATTCCTATCTATGAGGATTTCATAACCCCTGAAAAGCAGGGCAGGCTGCGGCGTTATCTTTTTGAAGAGCATATGAAGGCAGCGCGCAGATTCGGCATTGAGACTGTCAAGACAGAAGCGGAAATGCAGGATCTGATCAGGAGTAACCGTCTTGTGAGCATCGACAGTGCCGGTGAAAAGATGCATTATTTCTATAATGTCCGGAAGGAACACCGCTATCTCACACCGGGGGCCAGGGAGGGACTTCTTCTTATAACAGAACGGATGAATGCCAATATGGCACGCTATCTGACCGATTCCGGAGGTGCGCCGACAATTAAAATTGCGGTATCATCGGCCCTCCGTCCCCTCGATTATCAGCAGTCCCTTTCGAAGGTGAATGTAAACGCCACTTTCATATCCACTCACAGTTATGGCGTGAGCTTTGATTTATTTTATGATGATTTCTTTGTCAAACTCAGAGAACCGCGCGCCTCCAACCGCATATCACGCGAGGTTTTTGCGCGGTACCAGAAGACTTTTGGTTTTCTTCTCGGGGATTCCCTGCGCAGGCAGTTTCAAACTGTACTGATGGAGACCCTCCTTCAGCTGCAGGATGAGGGAAAGATCTACGCGATTCTTGAAACCAACCAGCGGTGCTATCATGTAACGGTATTGAGGTAATATGAACACGGACCAGGTAAAAGCGAAGCTCTTTGAACTTGACGGCGACGTCGTTGATTTCACTGTTATTTTTTCAGGTAAAGCGAGCAAAAAGGTCGACGGGCTGTATCATCCGAACACGAAGGAGATGATACTCCACAATAAAAATTTCGAAAACGACGACCAGCTCATGTACACAGCAATCCATGAATTCGCCCACCACATCCAGTTCACCAGGCTCACCGTCCCGTCAACGACCCGCGCACACAACAACTCTTTCTGGAATATTTTCCACAAACTCCTGAACGACGCTGAGTCGAAAGGGATTTATAATAACATCTTCAGGAGCGACGACCGGTTCATCGCGATCACGAAAAGGGTCAAAGAAAAATTCATGACCGTGAACGGCAACCTGGTGAAGGAATTCGGAAACCTGCTCATGGAGGCCCACGCACTCTGTGTGGAATGCAACGCGTGTTTTGATGATTTCGTCGATCGCGAGCTCGGCCTGCACCGCGCGCACGCGAAAACCATGATGAAGATGAAAGCACTCGATATCCGCCCCGAGATCGGTTATGAAAACATGAAGACGGTTGCACGCATCAGGGATGAAGAGGAACGGAAGGATGCCGAGAAGGCGTTTTTTACGGGCTTCAGTCCTGATATGGTGAAGGCGCAATTCGCGTCGAAAGATCAGCCGGAATCGCGTATGTCTTTTCTTATGGAGGAACGCGATCGGATTGAGAAGACGATTGAACGGCTTGTTGTGAAGATTGCTGATTTGGAGAAGCAGATTGAGGAGTTGAAGCATTCCTAAAGAACAGGAATTGAGTAACAAAGCATGGCAGGTAATCCATGCACCAGCTGTAAGAACAAATCGAACGAATTTTCTTAAGAGTAATTAGCTTGATTTTATTGTAGTCCTGTATTACTAATGTTGTAAGAGTATTAATTTTATAATAGGTATTCGATTAGTAAAGAAAAAAGGCAATAACCTATGGACAATGAACAATTCATTTCAATATTAAAAAATCATCTTGTCAAACGATATGGAGATATAATTGATAGTGTTATTCTGTTCGGTTCCCGGGTGCAGGGAGCGTCAAAAGAATATTCTGACTACGATGTCCTTATAATTTTAAAAACTGAATATGATTGGCACATGGAACATTCAATCTACGAAACATGCTATGAACTTGATCTCACATACGATATCCTTATTGATGCAAAAATTATATCCCGGGACGAACTGGGGACTATACGAGGGAAACAACCCTATATACAAAACGCACTTGAGTTGGGTATGAGCGCATGACCATTTCTGAAAAAGATCTTGAACTTCTAATCGATCATAGAGTCAATAAGGCAGAAGAAATGATTATCGAGGTAGAGGACCTGATTGCCCGGGATCATTTTAATACTGCGGTGAATAGAATTTATTATTGAATGTTTCATATTCTTTCAGCGCTGGCATTAAAAAAGAATTTTACAACTTCCAAACATCAGCAACTTATTGGCTGGTTTAACAAAGAATATGTGAAGACTGGGATTGTTGAAATTAAATATGGTAAATTAGTGAAAACAGCATTTGAAATGCGTTCACGCGGTGATTATGATGATTTCGTTCAATATTCGAAAGTTGAAACCTCGCAGCAATGTGATGCGATGAAGGAATTTATAGTCTGTTTAAAACGATTATTGCAGGAATAAGGCAATCTACCCCCCCCCTTCGAATTTTCTTATCGCAAAAAAATTATATTTGATGTATTTTATAAAATTTTCAATCTTCTCTTTACTCTCCGGATCGGCTTTGCGGCACACCCGCATCTGTATCCCCATTTCCTCGATGAAAGCACCGAAATCTTTCGTGTAGATTATATCTCCAGCGTTCTCATCTACCACCATGGTGCAGTCCTGATCTATCACCAGTTCATCAGGCATTCCATGCAGGTAATCGAAGCAGTTGAGAAGATGTCCTATCAGGTCGTGTGCGGTAAAAGGCTTTTCCTGCAGGGCCGCATACTTGAACAGGTACCTTATGTAATTTCTGAGGCTGTTCTCGCTCGCCGGCAATGCGCCTATCGATCCTTCCAGATACTGTCGGTATTCCTCTTCATCCATACTCCAGTACTTTATTACTGTCCTCTTGTCAATTCCCAGCTCCCGGGTGGTCTTGTTTTTTCCGAAGCCCTGCCTCTGTAATTTTTTTATCTCATGATACATGTGTCTTTTCACCATCGTCCGGTTCTCCCAGGGTGTTTTTGCACCAAAGGATCATATATAGCTTTCCAGGGGTAGTGTATTTCTATTTTTGATGACTGGTGTATTTCTGTTTGTAACGACCGGTGGATTTCCATTTATTATTTCCACGGAGTACCTCCTCGGCCTACACTACTGCATATAACTCTATTAGCATGTCATAAAAATACAACTTCCGATAATGTATTGTATTCCTCACAACAGTTGTTGGGCGGAAACCACAATAGATTGTAATTGCTTGATTTTCAAAATCAGGTTCCAAAAAGCCCTATAAACTTGTATGGATTTTCAGAAGTAGCATGTAAATTTTTATTATACATTTAACTGTTTTTGTTCTGGATTTTTTCCCACAAAAAAGCTCTCCTCTATAGGAAAAGTTGAATTTGCTGATAATTGTATTATATTTTAATATATTGGGATAAAAAAAAGAAAAGAAATGAAGGATTACAAATATTATTACTAAAATATTGTAAGAGGTAATCCATGAACTATTTTACTGAAAAATTATTTAACTTTCTTTCTTCATTTAATATTTTAAAAATAATAATAATCTTTACTTTACTTTTAAATATAAATTGCAGTGATGGTATGAAAATTTTAATTTCTAAACCACAATTTAGAGCTAATACAATTCCAACATGGGACCTTGAAGTGACGACCACTGGTATAAATCAAAATATGACTATTGGTTTTGACGGCCCTGTAGATATGACAATTTACTGGGGAGACGGCACAGATCAGACTACCACAAATACAAGTATAACACATACCTATTCTTCAGCAGGTACTTATACACTTCGGTTGAAAGGTATGGCTTCAAGAATATCTTTTTCTAATGCTGATGCACAAAGCAGGTTAACAGGAATTTTATCAAAAGTTCAGGGCATTACCGGAATAACTTCTTTTGACAATACATTTCGGTCATGCTCAAATCTTCAGGGATCTATACCACCTGGACTATTTGACAATTGTCCACTTGTGACATCTTTTTCTTGTACATTTCATGAATGTTCTGGACTTACCGGTCAAATACCAGCCGGTCTCTTTGATAATAATCCACTTGTAACCAATTTTAATATTACATTTAGCTATTGTTCCGGGCTTTCAGGTCCAATACCAGCTGGCCTCTTTGATTATAATACAGAAGTGACAAACTTTAATTATACTTTCCAATTGTGTTCCGGA
>JBFZEZ010000163.1:0-3143 GCA_041306585.1 Spirochaetota bacterium
CCCGTATATGTAAATCCAGAATCAGCAAGCGCATATACAACCATCACCTTCGTGGAGGCTGGATTGTATACAGTGAAGGCGATCGGTAAAGACGGTACTATCGGGGAAGCTGAGATTGAAATAATCGACCTTTAATTCGTCCCGGTTGATTGTTTTTCAGTCTCTTTCCGTTTTTTTTCTTCGATATAAAATACGTAAATCAGAAGAAAGGCCCCGACAACGATAGCTGAATCCGCGACATTGAATGCCGGCCAGCGGAACACATGATCAACACCGATTGAAATGAAATCCACAACACCCTTCCTGTCAGGTATCAGCCGGTCAATGATGTTTCCGATCGCCCCTGCGAATATGAGCGACATTGCGACAGTAAACGGCAGGGATTTGTTGTTTTCATATATATAATAAAATATCATCAGTATGAGTACAATGATTGAAATGATCATAAAGACATTTTTATGGCCCTGGGCAATGCCGAAGACCCCGCCTGTGTTGTACACAAGCACGATTTTCAAAAATCCCCCCATGTAATCATATATCCTTCCGTCAGAGAGAAACTTCTCGATATAATATTTTGTTACGATATCGAATGAAAGGATGATGCCTGTAATTAATCCGCCGAAGATATTTCTTTTCATGTCCTGTGTGTTCATGGTTGACCTCTGTTTATTTAATTGAATTGACTATCGTTGTACATCGTCCGCACAGTTCCGGGTGTTCCGCATCAGTGCCGAGATCATGCGAAAAATTCCAGCACCGTACGCATTTTGTCCCCTGTGTCCTGGTTATGCTGATTGATGATTTTTCAAAATCAGTCATGGCTCCCGTTTTTTTATCTGTAATATCCACTTTTGCAACCTGAAGGAACCGCTTGAGATTTTCCCCTGCGTCTTCAAGGAGCTTCCGGGCCGCTGCATCAGCGACATAGATCACCGCATCCGCTTCAAGGGATGCCTTGATAATTTTATCTTTCCGTGATAGTTCCAGGGCCTTAAGAAGGTCCTTTTTGATATCAACAAGGATCTCCATTGTTTTTGCGACTTCGGGATTAAATAATTTTTTATCCATAGGGTAATATGTTTGGGTATGAATCGATCCCTTGTTATTGTTGAATTGCCACATCTCTTCTGATGTAAAAACGAGTATCGGCGCGATCAGCCGACCCAACGATTTGTTGATTTCGTTAAGGACCGTCAGATTGGCGCGTCTTTTTATAGAGTCTTTGGCTTCTATATACAAAATGTCCTTTGAAATATCGAAATATACCGAAGAAAGCTCGACCGCGCAAAAATTAACAATCTTGCGGTAGACGAGGTGAAATTCAAAATTTTCATAATGCTGGATTATTTTTTCCGAAAGCTCATAGAGATTGTGCAGGATCCATTTATCGATATCTGCAAGTTCTCCGTAGGAGACAGCGTCATTTTCCGTGAAGTCGGCGAGGTTACCGAGTATAAATTTAAACGTATTGCGTATCTTCCGATACGAATCGGCAACCTGCTGCATCATGTCCATGCCGATGCGGAGGTCGTTGCGGTAATCCTCGGACGAGACCCAGAGGCGAAGGATGTCGGCCCCGAACTGGGTTATGATTTTATCGGGTGGTATGACGTTCCCCATGGATTTGCTCATCGCTTTCCCATGGTCATCGAGCACGAAACCGTGGGTGAGCACCGTGTTATACGGAGCCCTCCCCCTGAGGGCGAGTGCGGGCCAGAGTGATGACTGAAACCATCCCCGGTGCTGGTCGCTCCCTTCGAGGTAGAGGTCTGCAGGCCATCGGTGCCCCTTCCATGTGTCAAGTACGGCAAAGTGCGATACACCTGAATCGAACCAGACGTCGAGAATATCAAATTCCTTGATGAATTCCGAACTGCCGCAGGAACACACGGTACCGGCAGGGATTAAATCTTTAATATCGTCGGTATACCATGAATCTATGCCTTTATCGAGTGAAATTTTCGAGAAATGTTTTACTGAGCCGGGAGTCATCATGTTCGCATTGCATTTTTTGCAGCGGAATGACGGAATCGGGACACCCCACGAACGCTGACGCGAAAGACACCAGTCGGGCCTGGTTTCCACCATGCTTTTAAACCTCGATTCACCCCATGTGGGGACCCATTGTGTCTCGTCCACTGACTTCATTGCGGCTTTACGCAGGTCGTTGTGGTCGATGCTCAGGAACCACTGCTCAGTTGCCCTGAATATCAGCGGCTTTTTGCATCGCCAGCAGTGAGGATATGAGTGCTCAATTTTATGGGTGTGTATAAGGACCCCGGTGTTTCGAAGGAGATCAACTATCTTGTCATTTGCGGCAAAGACATTTGTCCCCTGCATCTCCGGGAAATCGCTGGTAAAGCGTCCTTCATCGTCTACAGGACAATACACATCAAGGCCGTAGTGAAGGCCGATGATATAGTCTTCATGTCCGTGGCCGGGGGCAGTATGGACGATACCGGTCCCCTGGTCAAGGGTGACATGATCGCCGAAAATGACCTTTGATTCCCTTTTGATAAAAGGATGAGACACCTTGAGGGCCTCGATCTGCTTTTTATCAATCGGGACTTCTTTTCCTGCCGGCTTTCCGGTCACTTCCTCCATCTGGTGGACAAGACCTTTGGCAAGAATATAGGATTCATCCCCGAATGTGTATACCCCATACTGAAATTCCGGATGGAAACACACTGCGAGGTTCGCCGGAAGGGTCCACGGTGTCGTTGTCCAGATGACGACAAAAAGATTGTTTTTATCAATGCCGCTCAAGGTCACGGATGATGGATCAACCTTGAATTTTACGTATACTGACGGCGATGTATGATCGCCATACTCCACTTCTGCTTCAGCCAGGGCCGTCACGCAGGTTGGGCACCAGTAAATAGGTTTTTTATTTTTAAAGATAAATCCTTTTTCAAGGATGTCCCCAAAGACTTCAACTATTTTTGATTCATATCCCTTTGACATGGTTTTATAAGGATTTTTGTAATCACCGAATACACCGAGGCGCTTGAATTCTTCCATTTGAATATTTACAAACTGTTCCGCGTACTCCCTGCATTTCTTTCGGATCTCGACCTTGGGCATTGTTTTCCCCTTTTCACCGAGTTCACGCGTGACATTGAGTTCAATGGGAAGACCATGAC
>JBFZEZ010000164.1:0-11038 GCA_041306585.1 Spirochaetota bacterium
ACGCGAGGTAGTCTATTGGTCCAGTCTTCTGTAAGCTTCGGTTTGACTGGATAGTAATTTGTCCATGAAGCATTCAAAAAATTTCCATCGGGCAATATCAGAATTTTTCGTTTCATAAGAATGTCCTCGAGATGTTAATGTGATGTTATAAGATCGATTCAAGATCATCAGAGGTGAGGATCTTTTCAATTTCTGTCAGGAATGTCACGACCCGCATACCGTCCCAGCATTTATGGTCGGTACTGCAGGAAAGTATGACAGTAGGGCGCACCGCCGGTTTCCCGTTGACAGCTATTACCCTGTCTTTTACCTGGCCGACACCCAGAATGGCTGAAGTATTAAACATATACGAGACAACAACATCGAGGTTCGGGAGACAGGTCAACTGGAAAGTCCCGACCATTTTACGCCTGAACCGAAGAATATTCATCAAAAATCTCAGTTCCAGCCGTCTGAGGAAACCAATAGGCAGCATCCATCCCATATATTTTGTTAATTTTATAATAAATTCCTGTTGTTCCCGTGCTTTCTCTGCACCTTCACGTATGTCACGGGCGATATCATAGATACGTTTGTTTGCAGCATCTTCAATGACGTAAACCGGGGCAAGGAACAAATCACCGCTGACAGAAAGGCCGATGTCAACAGTACCCGGAATCAAACGCCGGGTGTCACATACAAGCTGATGCAGTTCCGGATGGCGTGAAAGCGCGAGGGCAGTTGCCCGTACAAATATGTGAGTGTAAGTAATACGGATTTTTTTCTTACTCATGTGGGCAAGAAATTTTTTACAGGCAGTCATATCAACTTCCAGCGTCTGGAGTGAACCTGCCCGTTCAGCGCTGCTCAGGATATCGCGCATCCAGCGTTCAGTAAAGGAGAGACGTTCGTAGGCATCATGGACAGATGCCGGTGAGTTTTTTGATTTTGGTGCCATAACAACTTCCTTCTCTCTTCGATAATAATTTTAATCAAGATTAGGAATTGAGTAAGGGGCTTCACCCCTTAAACCCCTTTTTGTTTTTCAGTTTACCCCCCAGAAAATAAGAACTTACTATTTCTTCGGTATCTTTTTATTTACCAGGGGGTAACTCGTATCATGGCCCACTATAGCGGGCCGGGACTTTGCCGCCGGCTTCCTTCTGGTTCCGCCTCGCGACAGAAACCATTTTGAAGCTATTCAGCATACTCGCTATGCTCCATTGGAACAAAATATTCATCCAGCAGAGGAGGAGCATCATCATCTGCCGGAAGAGTATTCTCATCGCCGAAAGCAACACCGGCATCCGCATATTCTTCACTATCAGGCCCGGCAGACATATGATAAGTGAATTTGAACTTGCTTTTACTGTTAGTATAATACGCGTCTCTTTCAGTGGAATATGTATAGGCATATACTGCATTTTCTTCAGGCTTGAATGTATAGTATCGGAGCCTGCCAACCTGGGGTGAGTTGCTCTGATAATCGGTCAGGAGAACATGAACAGTTCCGCCGAAATTGTTTTCATAAGTAGAGTAGTTCTGGGCATGTATATGCCCGCAGATTACCATAAATACATTCTTGTGGTTTTTGACCACATCTGCCCAGATGGAGCTCCCCTCGGGTGTCATTCCGGAGGTGCCCTGAAAACTATGCGTGGATATGATCGCACGACGGTCGGGATATCCGTCTAAAACGCCTGAAGCCCATGCACGCTCTGACGAATTCGGCGCGAAAGCCAGATGAATGATAATGAAATCCATGCCACCGGCGCTAAACAACTGATAGCTGTTGTGATTTCTGTTTCTGTAGCCCCCTGCATACCAGGAGTAACCTGAATACTTGCTGTATGGGAAAGTGTCATTGAATGAGCTATAGACACCGCTTCCATCATGGTTGCCTGGAGCAATTGCATACGGCACAATATCGTCCAGCTGGTACATGGCTTTTCGTGCCTTTGTCCACTGGTATGAGCTGCTGTCATCCGTTATATCCCCCACATGGCTTACAAATGTAATATTGAGCGCATCGACATTCTCCTTAATCCATTTCACCTGGTTAATAAACATTGCGGGGGTGCCGTCGTTATCGCTTCCCACCATTTTCTGGGAATCCGGTATTACGACCAGGGTAAACGATGTTGCGGGTACCGGGTCTGAAACGATAAATGATACCCTATCTTCAAGAATATAGGAATCATTGAAAAATAACCGTGCTGCGTATTCTCCCGCATTGCTCAGACCGGTAAATGTCATAGTCCCGTTTTTTGCCCCATTTGTATATTTATATGTAATCCTCGATGTATCCGAAGCGCCTTTTTGATATAGACCGATCCAATCGGTACTGTTGCCCGGAAGATTTGAATAGGTAACGATAATTCTTTCACCGATGTTATACGTTGCTTTTAATATTTTTATTGAAGCTTCAGCCGGATCTGGATCTGGATCTGGATCTGGGTCTGAATTAACATCGTCAATGTCCTGCATAGCATATGATCTGATCCCCAGGCGACTGATTAAATCATATGACATCCATCCATATCCGCTGAATCCCCACCGTGTCCCCCAGGAATTAATTAATTTAAATGCCTTTTTACCGTCATCGTATCCGCAAAATGCTATAGCATGATAACCGCCTAATGTCCCGTTTGTGTTGTCATATACAGGGTTTGATGATGAAACATCAAAATCCGAATATACCGGAATTTCAACAACGATGGCATCTCCATTTGCAATTTGAGTTTTCATGGCAGCAACATCGCCTTTATCAAGGCGCCACCATTTTTTGGCTTTATATTGCGCCGCGTTCTGTTTTTGAGAACTGTTTGGTTGTGTCCTGTAATCGTTCTGATTATACGGCATTGAACTCAGTGTCGCACACCCCTGGTTCTCAATCAATGCAAGGGCGTCCTTAGTAAAGGTACCATTATCCTGTCCGCCGTTTATCTGGTTATAGATATAAGCCGGACTGAACTGATGGGATGTATCATTAATTACATTCCATCCCCGATCAAGTCCCTCCTGAAAAGTTTTATAAGCGTACCCGGTTGCCCAGGCGACGCAACTACCCTGTCGTCCCTGGTTTCCCACATTGGGCAGTTTGGAGCTTAAGTCTACACTTGACGGCAGTGTAGCCATGGGAGCTGCTATTAATCGTGGGAATGATTCATATTCATCGTCACTTGCAGGAATCAACCCCATTTTATAAGTCTCGCCATTGAAAATGACAGAATTTTTTGATATAAGTTGATCGCGCGTTAGTTTGTTATATGTATCAGCATCTTCTGAATCAATTACATAACAGTTGCTAAAAATTAGTGAAACTAATAGTGAAAAAAATAAGGCTTTTAACGGCATATTCTTTTTTTTCATAATATCCCCCCGTTTTTTGAAAAAATTTTTTTAATTCTTACTGGTGATAGGTATAACTAAAATAAATGAAAACTGAAAATTCAAAAAAATCAATTATAAAATTCTAAATTCCGCGAAATCATCGTAAACTTTATATCCTTACATCTTAATCCAGAGCCTTCTGAAGTAAAAATACACCCTGCAACCTTAAAACAAGTTAAAAAAAATGGATTGCCATACCTATCTTTTTTTCAAGTGAAAGATTTTTTTAGGGATAAAATTTTGTTTCCAGGTTTAATTTTAATTTATTGAATTTTAGATTTTCCGATCATTCATTCATTACACTCAATATTGTTGATGTAATGCTCATGCCTTTTCTCTTTTTCGAAGGATATGACCTCAAGATTTTTTTCCGGTGAATGATTTTCTTTAATTTTAAAAAAACATTGACAAAAGCACTAATCTAATGTAATTTTTCTATATGATTTATAAAGGAAGCCATTAATGAATAATGTTCGAAAATTTTGGGTAAAGCTTTTAACATACGGGGCAATTTTTATCACAGGTTGCCAATTGCAGTCTGCTGAAAATAAAAATGATGAATCAGAAAATGCAGTCATTTACGGACCGATGCCTTGTACCAGTGATAAGCAATGCGAAGAAGATAATGGAAAGGGATGGTATTGCGATAAAAATAATACCATCGGGACCGGCAATGATGCTGCAATCTGGCCTGTATGCAAGGAAAAATCCAAATAAAAAAACCTGCTTTAAACCGTACTGACTGGAAAAAATATTCAAAGGAGCGCACGGAACTTGCACGCATCCATCCTTTGCGCTATCTGTTTCTTGAGGTTACACGAATGTGTAATCTCAGCTGCAGTTACTGCGGAAGCAATTGCACAGCGGAAGGGGGAAAAAATGAACTCGCTAGTGAAGTGTGGCGAGGAATAATCAGACAGGTTGCGGAAGACTTTGAAGCTTCGAAAATAATGGTAGCCATAACCGGCGGAGAACCTCTCTTGCGGGACGATATTTTTGAAATATGTGCAGAGTTGAAAAATAACAAATTCAATTTCGGCATGGTCACTAATGGTACCTTGATTAATGCCGCTATGGCCTCCCGTTTATGCGAGTGCGGTATCGGGTCAATCTCAATCAGCCTTGACGCCCCTGATGAAATCAATGATCTGCTCCGCGGTGCAGGGAGCGCTGCCAGAGCACGGCGCGCCATTATCGAACTTCAAGACGCTGGTTACAATGGGATTCTCGAAATTATATCAACCATAACGAAACCGGTCATTCCTTATCTTGACAGAATGCGTACATTGATTGCCGGGCTTCGCATTCCACTCTGGCGCATGGCCCCTGTGATGCCTATCGGCCGCGCTTCCGGGCGGCATGACCTGCTTCTGGATGCTCATGATATGCGCACGCTGCTTGATTTTATTACTGCTGCCCGCAGTGATGGATTCAAACCGGTACCGGCTTTTTCAGAAGAGGGTTTTCTCGGCAATGACTACGAGGGCGTTGTGCGGCCATATCTCTACCGATGCAACGCGGGAATTACCATTGCCGGAATTCTGTATAACGGCAGTATCGGCGCATGCCCGGAGCTTGCGGATTGTTTTATTCAGGGGCATATCCAGTCTGATAGATTTTCACATGTGTGGGAGACCCGTTATCAGAATATGAGGGACAGGAGCTGGACGTACCGGGGAGAGTGTGAAAATTGCGACGCGTGGGTGCCGTGCACTGGCGGGGCCCTTCACCTGTATAAAAATACTGACTCCTGTCCGATGCGCTGTTTTTATAAGATGGTCAGTTTGTTTTAATGTTCAACTTCAATGATAGGATAGACATACCTCTTCCTGGATTGAAACATCGATCTTAGGAAATTTTTACACAGCTTTTTATTATGCCCGCCCAACTGTTTATTCTGTAATTATTTAGAACGGATGTATTTAAATTACCCTTACGAGCCATCTCATTTCATTGCTTTACAAAAAACTTTTTATATCAAAACTCGACCATAATGAAGAAAAAGCTTGAAATAAACAAACCCATACAGGATATTTTGCTATTATATGAGGATCTCGTTAAATCACGGTACGATTGGACCAGCGATTATTCTAAAATGTATCTTGAACGAAAAATTGCCGTGTACAGGGAACTGGTTCAGCTATAACATTTCAGCAACACAAAAATCTCTTTTACATTAAGGACATATAATGGAAAAAATTACCGATGCAATTATCGCGCATGTTGGAGATGAAAAGAAAATATCCTGCGCTGCCGCGCTCAAAATAGCCAATGACTTAAAAGTGAGCCCGGCAGAAATCGGGAAGGAACTTAATCGCCTTAATATAAAAATCAACGGCTGCCAGCTCGGCTGTTTCCAATAATTGTCACAGCAATGAAATTACTTAATGCGGTTACATCAAAAATACAACGGCATATCCATCACCTGAATACCGGGCAGATGCCAACGAGGAGGAGCGTTCGCTTCATTCCCGAAGGAACCGAAGCGCCCCATCCGAAGACGTCCGGATCTTCAATCCATATCAATATCATACTTTTTATTCTCACACTGCTGACCACCACCTGGGCTGGCGCCTATAAAGGAACTACCTTGTGGGAGTTTTTCCTGAGCGGACTGCCATATTCATTGACCCTGATGGCAATGCTCCTCTCCCATGAGTTCGGTCATTATTTCGCGGCCCGAAAATTCGGGGTTGAATCGACTCTCCCCTATTTTATTCCCCTGCCGGTCCCGAAAGAAATTTTCAGCTTTGGGACAATGGGTGCGGTCATCAAAATCAAGTCACTGATACCCGAGAGGAGGGCCCTCCTGTATATCGGGTCCATGGGGCCTATAGCCGGCTTTATCGTAAGCCTGGCGGCAATCATATACGGGGTCTATGTCTCCGAGATAAAATCATACCCTGCTGAACAGATGAGGTCATTCCTTCAACTGGGTGACCCCCTCATGATGAAGCTCGTTGTAATGGCGATGCATGGCGACATCCCAGCCGGACATGAAATTTTCTTATCCCCGTATGCCCTTGCCGGTTGGGCAGGCTGCCTGATCACTTCGATCAACCTTATACCGATAGGCCAACTCGATGGCGGGCATGTCATGTACGCATTATTGGGGAGGAAACAGCTTTATGTCGGTTGGACAGCCTTTGCGGGACTCGGTGTGGCAACTTATTTTTTCTACGGGTGGGCTCTCTGGATCATAATCATCCTCTTTTTTCTCATGGTGGCACATCCCTATGTCCCTGACGGGCAGAAACTGACTCTAACCGAAAAAATCATGGGCTGGTCGTGCATGGTGATATTCATCCTCACATTCATGCCGGTCCCTTTCCCTGTTGCGATGTAAAAAAATACTGAAGGTTTCTTCGCCAATAATAACGCACATCATTGGGGGATATTTATCTTCCTATATTCAATATATGTCCGGATGATCTTAACCGAGCAGACAATGCCGATCGCGTACCAGGCAGCCAGCATGAAATAAAGTTCTTGGAGTCTTATTTTCTGGGTGAAAAAAATAAATGACCCGGAATTTGACGCCACTAATCCATAGACCAACGCCGCAGTCGGCATAGCAAGGATGAACACAATCACAAGCGTAACGGAATTCACGCTACGATATCTTTTAAAAATGAGGAAAAGAAGCACGGTAATGATAAAAAAAATAAAAAAACTCATATATTTCTGTCCAATTGTTATATAGTAGCGCCGTGACCGCATGAATTTAAACAAATTTTAAATGGAATCATATCCACCGGAGAGCCCCCTAAGTCCCCCGCCGGGTGATTTAGGGGGCTCTTCATGAGAATTGATGCGTATTCATACGGTCACAGCAGTAGTATAATAAAAATCTCTACGCCATCAGTATTTTGGCAAGAAGATTTTTCCCCGATCAAAAAGTTCTTGAAACTTTGCCTTGCCTGTTTTTAAGTTTGAACATTACATTTTATTGAATTTTTTAAAGGTGAATATATGAAAATCTTCAGGAATTACGCACTCTGCATAACCCTGCTATTAGTTATTGCTTTCTGCGGGTGCGTTAGCACTAAAAAATTCGGGAATGGGCCATTTGTTCGTGAAAATAAAAAGTTTCTCGATGTTAAACCGGAAGCAGAGGAAGTATTCAGGGTGCTGCTGACCTCTGACAGCTACACAGTATCCCAGATGAAGCTTGAAAATACTATTAATCGCGTAGATGATCCAGGCGGAGATAAATACATGTGCGAAGAACTCCGTAAACTTGACAAAATTGATGAGGCACGCGAAGGGGTCATCAGCATCTGGCTCTTCCCTGATTCTGGCAACATCATGAAAGTCCGTCCCCAGAAACCCACCTATCTGCTCGAGGTTGACAAAATTCTCAACGATGATGTCCAGCGATGGAATTTTTCATTCCCGAAAAAGATTGTCGACCCCACAAAGCTTGAGATCCGGTACCGTGTAGTGCTTCAGAAAAGACAGACCGACGACGATATCATCCGTGAAGTCCGCGAAAAAATGCACGACCAGCAGTAACTGAGTATTGTGCACACAGGTAATTATGACAGGCCGGACCTCATCCTTTGTCAGCCCGATGAAAAAAAAGGGTGCAGCGCCTGCTGCGGTCTGTATAATTTCAGTGACACGGGCCGTGAGTTACTGACCGAATTTTTATGCAAGGGCCAAGAACGCCTGTCGCTTCTAAATGATGCACCTGATGATGAAAAATTCGAATCATCTGTCGAAGGTACCGTACGCGATTTATTTTCATATATCTGCCCCTTCCAGGGTTTTATTGACAAGGGACAACCCGGTTGTCTTCTCCACCCTTACAGACCGGCCATGTCCTCCAGGCAGGATCTGCGCGAAAAGTCCCTTTACGGGAGCACGATATGCAACGGGTATTTTTGCCCTGCCCATGCCATTCTTGATAACGAACAAAAAAAAATCCTGATTGAACATATCGATGATTGGTATCTCTATTCAACAGCAATCATAGACCCTTTCTCATATATATGGATCCTTGATGCATGCACAACGTCAGGGATTGATTTTTCAAATAAAAAAAAGTTACAGGCCGTTCTCGGCAAAACCCTGGGGATCCACGCACGTTATATCGCCTCTTTCGGAGGTCCCGCATTTCATTATTCGATATCAGAATATAAACTCAATAATAATTCATTTTCACTGGTTCATACAAACGGAGACATAGACGGCGAGAAGAGGGAGATACTGGATACGATCAGATCATTGGTCTGATTGCGTCTTGAGAAAAGAAGACCCGGTCGTGTGTTCCGCCTTATCAGTGAGCATTTCCTGGATCTGCCCGATGACCTTTCCATCTGACAAAACGCCCGAATGAGAATTTTCAACGCCATACACGGCACGGGCCTCTTTTTGTCCGCGTTTGTCGAGCTGGCTTAACAATGAAATCGTACCATCGTCAATTCTCTTCCCTGATGGATCTGTTATGTAACTGCAGAAAAGATACAACTTTGTCCCGGGAGGAAGTGTTTTCCTGTAAAGGCCTTTAAGAAAAGGACTCCCTGTCGCAATATCAAACCAGCTGTGAACAGTAAAAGGGGCTTTGCCGGCCCCCTTTTTAGCGCTTTTATTTCCGCCCCATGGGGTTGAAATGGTAAAAAGAAAATCCACAAAAGCGAGTGTCGATGCATCGTTATGCACCAGCATTGAACGAGCCACAAGCCCCCCCATGCTGTGTGCAATGATGGCGAGGTAATCGAACTTGTACCTTCGCCGAAGTTCCATGACCTGGAGATACAGTATGCGCGAGCTCATGCCCAGGCGTATGCCTGATGGATAGTAATAGAACCAGGGCTGATAACGTGACCGGTCAATGCTGTGTATGAAGGCCATAAAATCCCGGGGGGTCCCCGAACACCCGTGGATAAACAGCAGGGGGATTTTGGCTGGATTGTATTCTTCGAGAAAGAATATGTTTGTCCCGACCAGTTCTATAAAGCGCGCGGGATTCAGATAATTCATCGAGGCATAGTTATCCCCGAAAGCATCATTATTCAGATCGACAACAGTCCCCAGTTTTCTGCTGATTAGTTTTGTGCTAAAATCAACAGTGGGAATCAGGTTGATGTCAAATTTAATTCCTTTATACCGGTTTTGATCGACTTCTATGTCAATGTTGTCGATGACATCCCCTTCTTGAATTTTTATAACAGTGGGGCTGCCGTAATATCCGGCATATTCATTCTGCTCATACACGCCATTCCTGTTGTCATCCTCAAGGGCGAACAGAAAATATTCACCCTTTGGAAGATACAGCATATACGAACCGGCCTCATTCAGGATTATCTGGTCTGCAGGACGCTCGCGCGGCAGATACGCATTGAGTGCAACAACCGCGATATGGTGCTCATCCGCACCGTATACGAGGACTTTACCCATGATGACGCATGCGTTGGTGCGCATGTGGTCTTCAAGGGGTGAGCTTGAGAATGCCGCGTGAACGCCTGAATCGAACTTAAGTGCCAGTGCCCTGAACTGGGCGCATGAAAGAAATGAAATGAGCACAGCGGCACACACACATAATATTTTTTTCTTCATCAACATATATTTAATAAAATATTTCATGCGCCCAATGATTTTAGAACATATAACGGTACCGGGATTAACACAGATTACAATGTATACGCCGCGCCGATAGATGCGTACCAGCGGTGCATGTCGTCTGTACTTTCATAAAAATCTTTTGTCGGTACCAGCACATAATTGATATTTGCGCTGAAACGGGCGTCGCCGACTTCTGCTGCAAAACCGAGCGTTGCCTGTACATCGCTGATGCCTAAGATATCCAGGCTGTCAGCATTGTAAAAGCCCGCAGAAAGCCCAAGATTTAAGCTGATCCCGTTTGTCAGGTCAAAACTATGGCCAATACCAAATTGCAGATAAAAATCTTTGTACAATTCACTTACAGGGTATAAATCATATGTAAATGCAATGAATGGCTTGAGAATAACGTCAAAATCGACCCTTACTGTCGGAGTCAGATAGCTGATGTCGGTATCCTTGTCGTTCTTATAATTAAAATAATACCAGTACCAGCAGCTGAAGCTTAAGGTGGCGATTTTTTCCCATGTGTATGAATAGTCAATTCCCGCGTCGAACGACTGGTTCTTCCAACCTTTCTTTTTTGTACCGTCAAAAAGATATGCATCGGATAGTTCTGCACCGATACCGATGCTGAAACCGGATCCGAAAATCTCCCACCCCATTGTGGGGATCAATACGCCATTACTGTCGTTCCCCCCTCCGGTTCCGTAAAAGTATGTACCGCGCCAGAGATAATTACTCCAGTAAGCAAGGCCGAATTTCAGCCCTATGGGGGTCTTTTCATTTTTCACCCCTTTTTCTTCTGCATGCGAATAAACCGAGGGAATTAACAGCATAACAGACAAAAGTACGATTATAATTTTTTTCATACATCCTCCAATGATTTATTTTGTTGATGCAAGCCAGTCCATGAAGACGGCATTCCATCCCATTTATATGATAAACATGTAAAATTATAATTGATTATAAACCAGACTGCAAACTTTTTTTAAAATAATTAAAAAAGATACGACATAGCGTCCTGAATGGTTTTGACCCCGATAATTTCCCCTTCGAAACCGGCGGCAGATGCCTGGGGTCTGTCGCTTTCAGGGAGGAG
>JBFZEZ010000165.1:0-5802 GCA_041306585.1 Spirochaetota bacterium
ATCAACGAGGCGAAAAAGAAAGAAATTTTTGTGGAAATCACGAAATATAAGGCCGCATAAATCACTTACGGGCTCAAGGCGATACGCGCCATGTTCTTTCTCACAGGTATCGGGATTCGCATTTTGAAAATCTTCAAAATGGGGGATGAGTTCGAAAAGTTGGGCATGAAAAAAGTTTATTGTTACCCCCGATTTTTGACCTCTTACAAAAATTCGACCTTGCCGACAGAGATTCAACACTTTCAGACCTGAAATACCGGCTCTACCGTACACCCGGATGAAAGGATCATCATCAAAACGGATCCAACACAGCTGTCCCACACCCCTCAAAATCACGCACATTGCGGGTCACCATTGTCAGGTTATTTACCAAAGCGGTCGATGCAATCAAAAGATCAGCCTGTGTCCGATGTATGCCTCGAGCCTGGAGCTGTCCCCGAAGTGTGCCTGCTTTTTTTGCTATGTTTTCAGTTATTGGAAGAACTTCAGTAAACTCTTTGATAAACCGTTCAATCCAATCCTGTACATGCCGGTTAGGTTTCAATGCGAGCCCATAAAATAATTCTTCTAAAGTGATAACACTAATCGCACATCGCTTTACAGAAGATGCCCATGCAACAACTCCGGCATTCGGTTTCTTCCGTACCAGTTCACTGATAATGTTGGTATCGATGATATATTGCATTATGGGAATACAACCTTACGGTCTTTTCTGGCGGGAAGCGCCAGAGTATAGTCTTCCTTTTCGCAGATACCACGAAGTTCGTCAAATGCCGTTGCAAGAGAAGAATGATTCCTGTTTTCACGAAACTCCTGATATTCGTCATACTCTTCCGGGTTGATGATCACCGCTACTATCGAATCCCGGTTATAAATAAATTGCGGCTCTTTCCTGGCACGGTGAATCATCTCGGAGAAGCTCTTTTTTGCCTGTGCGATCTTCCATTTCATGGCATCCTCAAAAATGACTATTTAACATGATCAAGATAGTCATATAAAATGTACTTGTCAAGTAATTATTCGGAAACATTACTGAAGATTTCGTAATAGGTCATTTTTAAGGGGTAAAAATCTATTCCATGTCATTCCCGTGAAGACGGGAATCCATTCTCGCTAGACGCGAAATTAAGGATCCCCGCCTGCGCGGGGATGACATAGGGTCGCTGAGTCAATGATTACCCCCGATAAATGACCTGTTACATAAAGAATATTACTTTTTTTAAAAAAAGAATTGACAGTACTTGCCCGGAGCTCCCATGTGGAGCAATTGCACTAAAATGGTGTTTTGAATATATTTGATCTTCAATATAAATTTTTGATAGGAGGTACAATAATAAAATGAAACCTAATCGGGTAATTTTTTTATTCTCTCTCCTTTTTGTGTGTTCATCCATCCTCAATTGCTCGGGTATGCTCAATTCATTTTTGTCTGATGACGATATCCGCCGAAAAAAACTTCTTAAATCCCCCAAAACATCAACTATAACAGGTAAGATAGTACTGTGTCCAAAAAACAATAGCGGGAATGCAGGTGTCAAAATATCTCTTACTGGTCCGGTTGGAACACAGTATTTCTATACTGGCGATGATGGTCAATTTTCTGTGACTAATCTCTATGCCGGATCATATAGCGTTATACCAACTGAAGCAGGCGTTGCTTTTATTCCAGATCGAAGGGATCTTGTCGTTAATGTTGGTGAAGTCAGCACTGCCGATTTTTCAACAGTAATACACTGGGATAAACGAATTGGGGGGAGCGGGACTGATATTGCGCATGACATTACAGAAACAGATGATTGCGGCTTTGTTATTGCCGGTTCAAGTGATTCAACCACTCAAGGGGACATCGATTTTTCAGTGGTCCGTCTCGATCCTCTCGGACGTATAGTATGGGAAAAGAAATACGGAGGCAGCAGCACAGATGTAGCCCGTGTTGTCAAGGCTTACGACAGCAATTATTATATCGCAGGTTATACAGAATCAACAGGCAAAAAGCTTGCCGATTACGCACTGTTGAAAATTGACCCGCTTGGTTCGCTTACATGGGAAAAGACGTATGGCGGACCTGAATGGGATGCGGTGAATGATTTATTTTTTTCTTCTGATGGTAATATCATTCTCGCGGGTTTCTCTGAGTCAACTGGAATTGGCCGGGCTGATTTTCGATTATATGGATTGAATTATGCAGGGCAGGAATTATGGACCGCGACAGCGGGTGATGATAACCAGAACCAGGCATATGCAATGTGCCAGTCACCCGACGGGGGATATCTTACCGCAGGGCATACGGTCTATCAGGGGGATGCCGGGAGTGATGCACTGTTCGCACGTTATTCTTCGGATGGCGGGTTGCAATGGACAAAAACGATCAGTACATATTTACGGGCTGAAGTATATTCTATCGCTGAAAAGAATGGTAATTATTACGGTGTGGGCTTTGTTAAGGAAACTATTATTGACTTGGGTGACATCTGGTTTTTTAAATTGAATTCAAACGGCGATCTTTTGTGGGACAAACAATTTGGAGGCGGGGACACCGATAAGGGGTATGCTCTTGAAGCAACATCTGACGGGATGTTTGTACTTGCAGGTTATACGTATTCTGCCGCATCCGGCAGTAATGATATGATTATTATTAAAGTCAATGAAGACGGAGATGTGCAGTGGGAACGTGTGTATGACGCCGAAGGGTCCCACGATCTCGCGTATTCTATAAAACAAACTTTTGACGGCGGTTTTGTCGTTGCCGGTGAAAGCACCTCCCTTAACAATAAAGAAGATATGCTGATATTAAAGCTTAATAGCATTGGTCTAAAGGAGTAAGGATGAAACGTTCATTACAAATCTTGCAAAGTCTGGTTTTTTTATGTGCATGCATTATTGCTCTATCAAGCTGTGATGACAATGGAAGGAAAACTTCCGATGGAAATGTTATTACCCGTGAGTTTATGGTATTGCCTCAAGTAATATCAACTCTTCCCAATAATAAAAGCATAACCACATCGACAAACAATTACCAGGCCCTGTTTGACGGCAATACCGGAACATATTTTAAAACAACAGAAAGCGTCAGGATTGCTCTTTCATTTGATCGTGAGATATCCCTGACCAAATTTCGTATATTTGGAAGCACATCGTATATCTGCAAATTTTATAAAGTGACCGATGGAAAAGAAGAACGTATACACGAGCTTTCGATCATTGATTCAGTCCTCAAAGATTCATGGAATTCATTTATTCCTGAGAATTCGCTTGCACTTCGCGAGTGTGTTCTTGAAATCGTTCCCGGTTCAATTCCAAATGATGGGATCAGTGAGCTTGAATTTTGGGGTAGTGAAAATGTAACCGTTGGAGAGAAAGGGTGCATACCCAATCTTGATGGAATTAAAACATTTTCAGAGATGGAATCAATTATATCCAATCAACCTTTTTATATTAAATCATTCACCGGAAAGCCCGATTCAATTTTTGTTCAAACCAATGAAGAGAAAAAGAATGCTTCAATTGTTATTACACTTCCTTTTGACCCTATTTTTATTAAACATGCTTATCTTGCATATTCAGCGCAGGGTGTTTTATCGCAGCTGTGCATCAATCACAGTATCAATAATAATTCTTTAAGCAGTGGTTATGATTCCGGAAATGCGACAGCAGGCTTAACGCAGAATTTTCAGAATTACATTGAAGAAATTAATCCTGATATCTTACTGCAGGGGAGTAATGACGTTCTTTTTGCAAGCGGGAAGGTATCGTTTGCAATCAAAAATATTCGTCTTGTCTGTGAGTTATATAATGGCTGGAACAGGGTCATTGATAGTTCCGAGAATGTTCTGCATGATGGGGATATACAGACATCGGCATCTGTCATAGCTCATGGCGGAAGCATGGATGTATCTCTTGACCGCTATTCAGAATTGCAGCACATGGCCATTCATTGTAATCGGGTATCTGACGGAGAAGCCCGGATTCAATTCTCATCACCTGCAGGCTGGCGGGATATCGACGATAAAAAATCAATTTCAATGCGGAATTGGAAACCCGGCTGGAATATCATCCCGGTGCCTGCTATTAATGCCCAAAAATTGCGGGTACTCTTTAACTCATCTTCCAAGAGTATGGAAATACCAAAGATTTCCATTGATGAGCTTGAAGTGAATGCGAGCCCCGTGAGTTCAGCACAATCAGCCTCAAAACTTGTGATCTCATACCCGCGCAATGGTGAATATCTTGGCCGCACAGCGCTTATAAGCGGGTTCGTTTCATCAGATATTTCCAGTGTGCAGATTCAGGGTAAAAATTACCCTGTAACTGACGGAAGCTTTTTCGCAACTGTGTCTAAAGATGAATCGGGTTATCAAACTCAGACCGATGATGCGCAATGGTCTTTGACTGTTGATGCGGCGGGTTCATCTTCGTCCCTTTCCAAAAAAATACAATTATCCAAAAACCTTCTTTCATCGCAGGGTGAGGGGGCCGGAAGTCAATCAAACGGGGGATCATCGACCGGTGGAGATGAAAAGGCGGGCGTTAATAATAATTATACCGCGACCGTACTTCCGGACAGCTCAAGCTCACTCAGCTTCAGAAATATAACACTGGATATTCCAGCCGGCGCTGTGGAAGGCCCGACAGAGATAACAGTAATTCCTCTTTCAGCGAAGGATATTGCGACTTTAAATCCCGGGATGGTCAACATAACCGCACCGGCTGCGGGTTATCGTTTTCTTTTCAACGGCGCACCGCATGGTCAATTCCGCAAACCCATTAAAATAACATTCGGGTTCGACCGGATTATGCTCATGCAGGGGCAGGATGATAAAGATGTATATATGTATTTCTATGACGAAAGTGATAAACAATGGAAACGCTTGAAACGGGTGGATTCAAAGCCTGAAACTTCCGTAACAACATCACCGATCAATGCATCAATCAGGGCCATGATTATCGGCACAGGAGTTTCCCATGCAGCTGATGTGATTACTTCAGAGACAACTCATTTTACCGATATCATCAATGCCACGGTAACAGTCCCTGAACATCCCGATCCATTGTCATATAATCCGAATTCCATCAAGGACATCAAGACCGGCAATCCTGCTGAAGAAATTGCCCTTGTTGAACCGCCGGTCCCGAACAATAGCGGTGATGCTTCACTCGCCTATCCCATAACCATCCCTAAAGGACGCTGCGGGATGCAGCCGGGAGTGGCAGTTCAATATAGCTCGTCGAATGCGAACGGTTGGCTGGGAGTAGGGTGGGACATCCCTCAAAACGCAATTTCGCTTGATACCCGTTTTGGGGTCCCCCGGTATAACGAGACCGACAAGTATGTGTTAAATGGCTCGGAGCTTGTTGCGATAGGCGGAGATATGTATCGTGAACGTGTGGAAGGGGCTTTTAGAAAAATTGTTCGGCATGGAAACAGCCCGGCGGAATACTGGTGGGAGGTAATCGACAAAAACGGAACCCGTTTTCTTTATGGCAGGGACAATGGTCGTTTGAAGAGCTACCGGAATAACTTTGTATTTATGTGGTATCTTGAGAAGATTATTGATACCAATGGGAATTGTGTTGATTATGTGTATTCACATGACGCATCAGACCCCGAAGTTGAAGGCGAGCCTTTTGCGCAGATTTATATAAGTGAAATATATTACACCGGGCAGAAAGATAATCGGGGCCCTTATAAGATTTCTTTTGAATCTGAAACCGGAAGGAAGGATATTTTTTCGACCTGCCGCGGCGGATTTAAGATTGTTATGCGGCAGAGGTTGAAGAGCATCTCGATCTCCTTCGAAGGGA
>JBFZEZ010000166.1:0-3560 GCA_041306585.1 Spirochaetota bacterium
ATACTGCCGAAAAGCTGGCCACAATATTAAAGGAAGATTTTTCAAAGGTCGGCATCGATATGCTCATTAATAAATTTGAGTGGGCCGTATTTGTTCAGAATCTGCATAAACGCGATTTCGAGGCTGTAATGTTAGCGTGGAGTCTCGGGTATAATGACGATCCTTACCAGCTCTGGCATTCAAGTCAGATACCGCAGGGGTCAAACTACTGTTCATTCAACAGTCCGGAGTCAGACCGTCTCATTGAAACGGCACGCAAGGAATTTGATGCAGAAAAACGCTACAAACTATATAGACGCATGGGGGTGATTCTTCATGAAGAGCAGCCCTATACATTTATGTTTACAAACCCGGCGCTCGTGGTTGTGAGCAGGCGTTTCGAAAATGTTAAGGTACATACAGCCGGGCTGGAATATCTCGAATGGAAGGTTGAAAAGCATAAATGAGCAGATACCTTGTTAAAAGAATACTCCTCATCATCCCGACTTTCATCGGAATCACCATGATTACCTATGTCATAGTGAGGTATGCGCCGGGTGATTACACGACCCTCAAGGCCGGACTCCAGGGGGAACTGAAGGCCGGGGCGATCGGGCAGCAGTATCTGAACGAGGAGAGAAAATTATACGGCCTCGATAAAAATCCTGTATTCGGGTATGTATCATGGCTTGGAAAATTCGTAACCTTCGATCTCGGATCATCACGGAGGGACGGCAGGCCGGTGACCGACATAATGATAGAACGTCTTCCCATTACCCTTGCCCTCAACATAATCTCCCTGCTCATAACATACATTATATCCATACCCCTCGGTATCGCGACAGCGGTTCGCAAGGACTCGGCTTTTGACAAGGGATCAAGCATCGTGTTATTCATCCTGTATTCCCTGCCGGCCTTCTGGATAGGGCTCCTGCTGCTCACTTTTTTAAGCGGGGGAGAGTATCTGGACCTTTTTCCCCTCGGGGGGAAGATGTCGGAATGGGCTGAAAATGCGGGTTTTTTTGCGAGATTTCTTGACCGGGCATGGCACATGGTGCTGCCGATCGTCACCCTCACGTACGGGAGTTTCGCTTTTCTCTCGCGCTACACCCGCGCCAACATGCTTGAGGTGATCAACCAGCAGTATATTACAACCGCGCGCGCCAAAGGGCTGAGTGAAAGGCGGGTGGTCTTTGTTCATGCTTTCAGAAATTCCCTGATCCCCCTCATTACACTCATGGCTTCGCTCCTGCCGGGACTTCTGGGGGGGAGCGTGATCGTTGAGCAGATTTTTTCAATACCGGGGATGGGGAAGCTCGCATTTGAGGCCGTGCTTTCGCGGGACATCCCGGTGATCATGGCGATAACGGCGATATCGGCGTTTCTCACGCTTATCGGCATTCTCATCGCTGACCTCACATACGCCCTTGTTGATCCTCGCATCCGCCTGGAGTCACGCATATGAAAAAAGGATACTGGTCAAGAATATTCAGCGATTTCAAGAGGGACACGCCTGCCATGGTCGGGCTTGTTATTGTCACAATACTTTTTTTTATCGCGGTATTCTCCCCCCTCATAGCAAACAGCAAACCGTATGTCTATGCAGGGAAAGACAAAATATATTTTCCCCTGTTTTTCGATTACCAGGAACTGCGCGACAAGGATCTCCGCAGGAAGGAATTTGACGGCTTTAAAATTTTTCCGCCGATACCCTATTCTCCATCAGAATACGACCTGAATTCGATCGTGGTCCCTCCATGCCGTGATCATATACTCGGCACTGACGATCAGGGCCGCGACCTGGCGTCCCGCATGGTGCACGGGACGACTATTTCAATTTTAGTGGGATTCATCGCTGTTTTTATTTTTGTGACAATCGGGGTCGCCGTCGGCTCGATCGCCGGGTATTACGGGGGGAGGGCCGATCTCGTTATATCGCGCATCATTGAAATTGTAATGTGCTTCCCCACGTTTTTTCTGATCCTTACTGTCCTGGCGCTCATCGGGACGAACAAGTGGGTGAGGGTACTCGATCCGAGCGGGCTCGTGAGCATCATGATGGTCATCGGCATCACAGGCTGGACCGGGATCGCCCGCATAGTTCGCGGTGAATTTTTCAAACTCCGCGAGATGGACTATGTGACTGCATCGAAAGCCCTGGGGGCCCGAGACAGCTGGATAATATTCAGGCATATTCTCCCCAATGCCATGGCCCCGGTTTTCGTGTCTGCGACGTTCGGTATCGCGGCCACCATACTTATTGAATCTTCGCTAAGCTTTCTCGGATTCGGTGTAAAACCGCCGACGCCGAGCTGGGGAGACATCCTGTCGAATTCACGCAAGTACATGGACTTCGCCTGGTGGCTCACAATATTCCCCGGCATCGCCATCTTCCTGACTATTACAGCATATAATCTTGTCGGGGAGGGCCTGCAGGATGCCCTGGATCCAAAGTCGGTGAAATAACCTCATCTCCTCCCTTCTCCTTGCAGGAGATGATGGAGAGGGATTTAAGTTAATATCATGAAAATAAATCACGCATACATTCCATGTTTTTTTCTGATTCTTTTCATCTCATGTGCGACGACTGTTTATCAATCCAGCAACGTAAAGGAATTTACTCCAAAGGAAACTGATGTCCCCGGGTGGGGGCTGATTCAGAAACGTGTTCATCTTTCAATTAAACAAATCGCCGCTCAGCATCATGAACTGCATCGGATGGGGATTGTCGAATGGGAACAGGCCGGATACCTCTCATATTCTGATAAAAAATCGACAATCGCGGTTGATGTATTTCGTGCCGGGTCTGTTCTCGATGCATTCGGGATTTTCAGTATTGAGCGGAGTAAGGCAACAAATCCCGTTTCGATAACAGGGGAGGAGTATTTTGTTGATACCGGACTTTTTACCCATGCGGGGAATTTTTATATAAGAATTATAACCAATAAATCTGATTACCGTACCCGCAGTGAACTGGAAGCATTTAAAAAAATAATCATGCAAAAGATCACGCCTGCATTCTTACCCGGGTCAATACCCCCTTTTATTGCGCAGTTTTGCAATGAAAATCAATTGCCGCAGCTTGTGTATTATAAAAACGGTCATCCCCTGGTACCGGGGACTGTCGAGACGTTTATTATTGACGATGAGAACAAGACATTTTTCATCAAGAATCCTTCTGTTCACGAATCAAGGCTCCTATATAATGATATTCTGAAGCAGAGTCCATTTACTATCTCAAAAACAGGTGATATTCAGCTTGCTTTGAAGGGAGCGGAAAACAGATTTATTTTCATTTCCTTCCGAGATATTTGGATTTTTGGTGTGCTGAATGCCGAAAATATTACTGTGGGGAACGAGTTTATTCAAAAGCTCTATGACCGGTTTACGCCGGCAAAACAGTAATAGTTTAATGGATATTGAAAAAATAATACATACATCACTGAAGAACCTGACGGAGGATTACGAGCTTCGCCGTGAAATCGTGCTCGATATCATCCACATAAACATCGATAAACTTATTAATTGCTCGGAAAAATGGTTTAGCGGTGACCTCCCGGAGGAATATCGGGATGTTATAC
>JBFZEZ010000167.1:0-7485 GCA_041306585.1 Spirochaetota bacterium
CAACGAATATCTCGAGCTGAATGGCGGATTGGAAAAAATCAGGAAACTGCGCAATATTGAGTACTTAATTGATAACAAACGCGTGAAGGAGGCAAACAATGGCTGATTACAATGCAATGGAACTTATGATATTCGTTGAAATCTTTTACATCATATATTTGACGCTTGAGAAATTTCTTGAATTCTTCCGGGTCTTTTTCGACCTTAAGCCACTCGCGAAGATGTTCTTCATCGGAAAAATATTCATACGGCATGTTCCCCGGATAACTTCCGAATGGGACTTCAACAACAGCATCAACGCACCAGAAGGGGATAAAAGTAGCTTCCGGGTGCTGTCTGATTTTTTCATTGGGTATTATTTTTTCCGTTGTGAGAACAACCCTCTTGGATGCTTTTGCCAGGTCCTGATCAGAAACAGTTGATCCGTATACATGCGCATTTCCATACATGTCGCATTCATGCACATGGATTGCCGCAAAATCGGGATATAATGCCGGATGGGCAACATACTTTTGACCGGTAAAAGGACAGAGTATCTCTTTCGCGGCGCTATATTTAAATGTATCGGTTCCCATTATGTTCCGGGCAGGCAGAAATGATAATCCCATTGCAGCTGCCTTGATTCTCCACGAAAGGGTCCCATTCGTCCATTCTGTAAGTTTTATTTTTCCGCTTTCCACAGTACGCCGGGCGTGCGGGGAAAGACCGCGCGCTTCCAGGCCTATGATATAAGCGATGTCGCAGCGGTCGAGGCACTCGCCTGCGGTCAATATCTGAAAATCATGTGTTGATGTGTGCCCCGCCATACCAAGGTTTTTCTTCCCCTGCCGAAGTATTTCATGAAGGATCGCAGTCGGGATCCTGTTTGCCCCAAACCCCCCGATACCGATATAATCTCCGTCATGCAGCAATTCATTAACTGCTTCCTTTGCTGTCATGACCTTCGATTTCATCGCCCTGGACTTCGTTCTAAAAAAATCCCGGGCGACATCAGCGTCAGGATTGGTGAACAGCTGGTTCTGTCCTGATTTCAGCTCAACATCTCTTGACATATTCATTCTCCCTAGACAGGTTTTTTAAATTTTAAATATAACCTCATACCGCCCCGCCGTAATCATCGGCAGGTATCATGTATGCAATAAACAAACGATCATCTGTTATTTCATTACACATCAACAGCGCTCATCACGTACATGCTGTCGATGATGTCCTTATATTTCTGCTGGACCACTTTCCGTTTGACCTTAAGAGACGGAGTCAGTTCTCCCCCTTCCTGTGAAAAGTCCTTATCAATAATCGTAAATTTTTTTATTGTCTCATATCGCGCAAGATGCTTGTTGCATTCATCAAAATGTTTCTGAACGATCCCCAGGAATGCTTCATTTTTAAAAAGCTCTTCAGTGGCACCATATGCAATATTTTTTTCAGCAGCGATTTTTACGGCCTGTTCCATATTAATATTACACAGGGCTGTTAGATATTTTCTCTGATCGCCAACAACGATAAACTGCGTGAATAAAGGATCGCCTTTAAAAAGGTTCTCAATTTTCTGAGGAGCCACATTTTTTCCGCCGGATGTTATGATAAGGTCCTTCTTCCGGTCTGTAATCAGAAGGTTCCCTTCATCATCGAAAACACCGATGTCCCCGCTCATAAAAAATCCGTCCGGTGTAAAGGCTTCGTGTGTTTCATTCGGCATCTTCCAGTACCCTTTAATCACATTGTCACCTTTGACAAGGATTTCTCCATCATCCGCTATCTTAATCTGCATTCCCGGAAGGGGAGGACCTGCTGTACCGATCCGGTAATTATCCAGGGTCTGCATAGTTGCCGGAGCAGTACACTCGGTCATCCCGTATCCCTGAATTACCGTGATACCCGCGGCATTGAAAAACCTGATGATTTCTTCTGCTGTGGGGGCGCCGGATGCAGTCATCCAGGTGACTCTTCCGCCGAGTTTTTCCCTGAGTTTCTTGAAAATCATGCTATATGCAATCTTGAATTTCAGCCTGAGGCCGAGGGGAATCGATTTTTTATTCTCCCGCCTTTTACTGATCTGTGAACCGACTTTTTGTCCCCATTTAAAAACTGCCTGTTTAAATTTTGAAGATTCCTGCACCTGGGCAATAATTTTCTGGTATACTTTCTCGCACACCCTCGGAACAGCAAGAATCATTGTCGGCCGCTTTTCTGCAAAATCAGCAAGAAGGGTATCAATGCTTTGAGCATATGACGAAGTTATTCCGACATACATCCCGTAAAAATGTCCGGCTATCCGTTCAAAAACGTGGCTAAGGGGAAGAAAGGGTACGGTCTGATCGGTATCATTCGCATACTGAGGTTTAACTGAGTGCAATTGTTCACAAACAGACATAATATTTTTGTGAGAAATAATAGCGCCCTTGGGAACCCCGGTTGTACCGGATGTGTATACAAGAGTTGCGAGGTCGTCCGGATTGACCGCATCAGCGAGTTTTTCAAACAGTCCGGTATCTTCATCATGTTTTTTTCTGCCAAGGTTGATCAGCTCTGCAAAACGTATAACATCGCTTCCACCTGCAGGGCAATCTTTCTCTTCCATTACAACGATCTTTTGCAGACAAGAGTTTTCCTTTTTTGCATGCAGGGCCTTTGCAAGCTGCATTTTGTTCTCTACGATAATTACCTTTGCGTCGGAATTCCCGATAATATATGAAACTTCTTCATCGATAAGGGTCGTATAAATTGGAATGACGCATGCACCGATGCCAAGAGAACCCATATCGGAATAAATCCATTCAAGACGATTTTCGGAAAGGATGGAAATTCGGTCCTCTTTTCTAACCCCCAATGCATAAAGTCCAAGCCCAGCAGCGCGTGCACATTCGTAATATTCTTTCCAAGACGCGCTTACCCACGCACCATTTATTTTTTTTTCTACTGCAGTTCTGGAGCCATACTTCTGAACACGGTTTTTAAAAACCTGATTAATAGTTCTTTCCATATACCGATACCGCCCCTGTGAAATTTTTTATTTCCCATTGAACTGAGGTCTTCTCTTTTCAAAAAACGCAGCAATCCCTTCCTTTTTATCCTCACTCTCGGCAATTGTTCCGAAAAGCTTGATTTCAAGCTTTAAACCATCCGCGAAGGAAAGTTTAGTACCCTCATAAACCGCCGTCATAATCGCACGAACGGCAAGCTGACTCTTAAATGATATCTCTTTTGCAATCTTCATTGCCTCTTCTAATACCGTGTTATGCGGTACAACCCGGTTAACAAGGCCAATCCTCTCAGCCTCCTGGGCCGAAATGAATTTTCCCGTAAGCATTATCTCTAGCGACCTGGCTGTGCCGAGCAGTCTCGCGCACCTCTGGGTTCCGCCAAAAGCGGGAATTACCCCAAGCATGATCTCAGGAAGCCCCATCTGTGCCTGATCCCCGATAATTCTCATGTGACAGGCGAGGGCAAGTTCAGTTCCGCCCCCGAGGCACATGCCGTTGATCGCAGCAATAACCGGCTTCCGCAGATTTTCAACCAGATTGATTATTCCCTGCGCTTCTGAAGTTAGGGACTCCCCCATCTCCCGGGTATTGACTTCCTTAACCTTGTTTATATCCGCACCTACGACAAAAGTCGGGCCTTCACCGGTAATGACAACGACCTTTACCCTATCATCAACAGCAATCTCCTTCATTGAAGATTCCAGTCCGCGCATGGTCGGTTCATCAAGGGCATTCATCGGCGGGTTGTTGATTTTCACCACCGCAATCCCCTTCTCATTTACTTCATATGAACATTGTGCATTCATACCATCTACCTCTTCATGTATATCCTGGTGCTATGACCGAGTGAAATAGTATCAATTAACTTAATAATGCCCTCACCCCTTACCCCTCTCCCAGTTCTGAAACTTGGAAGGGCGAGGGGAATGGAAGAAAAAAGTTTCACCCCTCGTGCCCTCGCCTGACCAAAGGTCGGGAGAGGGCCGGCAAGCGCTCGCGATGCCGGGGTGAGGGCGCACCATCTGTCTTTATCTCTTTTTAATCCCCATCATCACACGTGCCTCATCAGGCGACGCGATCGGACGGCCGATGCATTCAGCTACTTTTGCAGCAACTTCTACAAGTTCCCAGCTCCCCTTGGCTATCTCACCATTGGGCATCCTTATATTGTCTTCAAGACCGACCCTCATGTGGCCGCCCAGGAGACATGACTGCATGATGGCCGGAAATTCGTCAGAACCGACCCCGCATGTTGTAAAGTTTGAATTGGCGGGGATCGCGTTCATGAGGGCGATAAATGCATCGGCCCTGAATGACTGACCGCCTGCAACGCCCCAGACAAAGTTGAAGTTCATTGGATTGCTGAACATCCCCTGTTTAGCGATAAGCATGGTGTTGTCTAATCCGCCCATGTCATACACCTCGATCTCAGGTTTAACGCCGTTTTCTTCCATTGCCTTGGAAAAATCCTGCAGCATGGTAAATGTATTCTCGAACACGTAATCGATGAATATCTTCCCGGTTTTACGGTCAATGATGCTGAAGTTCATGGTGTTTGTATTGAGCGATGCCATCTCTGGTTTGATGGCCACAATTTGCGATATCCGCTGCTCGGCTGTTTTACCCATGCCGACTGCTGAACTTAAGTTTACAATAAGATCAGGACATTTTTCCTTAATGGCATCATGTGTCTGGCGGATGCGGTCGTGCTCATGGGTGGCCATGCCGTTATCAGCACGAGCGTGAATATGGACCATTGTTGCACCGGCCTTCCAGCACTTGTATGCCTCATCAGCGAATTCCTGAGGGGTGTAGGGTACATTTGGGTTCTGGTTCTTCATTGTTGCCGCACCAGTCAAAGCTGCGGTAATTATTACTTTCTGTGACATATCAGGTCTTCCTCCTTTCCTTTTTTCTTCAGGAGCGGAAGCCACTCCTCCAGTAGACTCTACCTTTTGAGCGCTGGATCTTTCTGAAACAACCTGGACCTTTTCAGGCGCCGGTTTAAAATGATCAATGTCAAGAATGGTATTTGTTGTCGCAGCAGCGAACACCGCCTCCACCCTCATGCCAATTTTCACTTCCTCGATTTTGCACTCTTCGAGGATATGCATGAACGGGGTATCTGCCCCTTCAAGCTTGACGAGGGCAAGGACGAACGGCGCCTTGCGCGGCAGATGCTTGTCGTCGTACCGGACTACCGTGAAATTTGTCACCGTGCCAGTGTTCTTCACGTCAACCCAGTTGTTGCGGATATCCGTGAAATCCTTGTCGCATACCTGCCGCGGGGGTAGATATACCGTGTTGCAGGTGGGACATTTGACTCCCATGATCTTCTTCTGGTCACGCAGGGTCGTTATAAATTTACTTCCCACCCGTCCCGCGAAGTAGGTATAGGGGAGCGCCAGTTTACCTTCAACGATGAAACAATCTTTTGTATCAAAATTCATACTCATCGTTCCCCTCCTTATTCATCTATTTCAAAATATTTAATATCAAAAATACTCCCAACGCGCGTCTCGTTCCAAACCGGACGGACCCGCGTCCCCGACTTATCATTCGATCCCCCTTTTATACGGTCGATCTGGTCCCGTCTGACGAGGTGTGCGAAAGTTTCGTTCCCTTTGCATCCGTCAAGCAGGATGTTCATCATACCGTACGGGGTTTCCCGTGTCTCGCCAGTGAGGGGGTCTGGGCTTGCATAATACACATATTCCATGTACCGTACCTGTCCATTGGGGCCGACCTCTACAAACTCGCCGGCCCGCACACGGCACTCAGCGCATACTTCCCTGGCCGGGAGCTGGAGCCTTCCGCATGACGGGCATTTGTTGGCAAAAATTTTCTTCTCTTTTAAAGCATTTAAAAATTTTCCCATGATCGGGCCGGTAGAAAACTTCTGCTTAACCGAGATGGTTTTTTTAAGAACCAGGAGTTCCTGCTCCGGGGCGCCGGTAGCCATAGGATCGACATACTTATCGAAGAGTTCGCCCCATTTCATCGCCATGTTGATGTCGCCAATTGCGGCGCCACGTCCTGCTGCGAGCAGGCTCTGCGCGTCGATTTTGCCAAGGCTCATGTCGACGTAATCCTTTGCGTCGCCGAATTCAAGCGTGATCGTCGGCTTTCCTTCAATCGTTGTCGCGACTTTACACGTTTTATCTTTTATAGTTACGGACCATTTTCCGCCCTGTTCGCCGCCGAGATCAAATCCAAACACGGCATTAATTCCATCTGCACCCGATGCTTTGAAACGTTTTTCAACGGTCCCGAACATGTCGAGCAGATAATCGCGAACGGACATCTCTTTTTTTGGCGGAGCGTATTTTTTAAAGAGCTTGCCGGTCTTACCGAACGCCCCCATGTCGCCCACGACCTTTACCTTCCCGCCCATAAAAGCATTCGTAGCATCCACTTTCCCGGTATTGACCCCGACAAAGGTTTCGCCGTCTGTGACCATCGTCGCAACGCAACCGGACAAATCGTCGGTCATTTCGAGTTTCATCTCATTGTTCTTAACCGTGAGTTTCCACTTCCCTTCATCCTTGATGTCGTAACCGAACACGGCATCAACATCCTTGGCCCCTTCGGGACGGAAGCGGTCTTTCATGGAATTAAATATATCTTCTACTTTCATTCCCCAGTATTCTGCCATGATATTCCTCCTACCAGTTGAGTTCCTTTTCTAACATTACGAGAACCGTCCACATTGTGCCGCCGAAACCCGACGCTAATGCGTGATTAACCGGGGTCGGTATCTGATGTTTCCCTGCGTTGCCGCGTATTTGAAGGGCCGCCTCGGCAACCCTGATGAGGGCTGTTGCGCCGATAGGGTTTGACCCGATGACACCCCCCGATGGGTTGATGGGCATTTTACCGCCGATCATTATCTCCTTCTCCTCGACAAGCTTGATGTGCTCATCCCCCTCGAGCTGCAGAAAATCACGAAGCCAGTCGACCGCCCACCAGCTTGCCGGATCGTACATTTCGAATACGTCAAAGTAGTCAAGCGGCTTTTTGATCCCATTACGCTTGTAAAGCTGATCCGCTGCAAAGCGGTGCGTCTGCTTAACAGGATATTTTTCATCATATCCGAAGATGGTAAAAGTCTCTTCTTTATGAACAGTGATGTGGTCCCGGACCCATACAGGATATTTTGAAAGCTCCTTCGCCTTTTTTTCGCAGGCAAAAATGACGGCACATGCGCCGTCAGACTGCGAGCACATCTCGATGAGTTTTAAATCACCAACGAGCTTGGGAGATGATTTGATAAGATCATCTATCTGCTCGAAATCGAGACCGAATGAACGGTGCGCGTTCGCATTCAAACCAGCATGTTTATCCATAGCAATACGATACATCAGTGATGCCCGTTTTGCGCGTTCATCGCCAAACTCCTTGATAACATCATATGCCTTTGACCCGGTGAGTGCGCCGGTCTGAAGGTTTCTGAACCAGAGCGGGTCGGCCATATTAGTGATGCCCCCTGTGGTGTGTCCTT
>JBFZEZ010000168.1:0-4468 GCA_041306585.1 Spirochaetota bacterium
TTTCAAAAACCATTTGGGAGGAATACCAGATAGAAAAAAAAAATCGAAACAAGGCTTAAAAAAAATAGGGCGCATTTTTTATTCGAGCGCCTATTTGTTGAGTGATAATTAAATCACCTAAAAATTAGAATACCCCCATAGAATAGTGCATTACTTGAAGTTAAGTTCTTGACAAAATAAATTATATTATTAATAAAGTATAGCTTTTAATAAAAATCAGGTATTAATTATTTAATGTCAAAAGCTATTATTGTTCAAAGTGATAACACGATCCTTCTGGAAGTTGACAATCCCGAGTTTGAAAATGCCCGGGATACAATATCTCCCTTTGCTGAATTAGAAAAAAGCCCTGAACATATTCATACTTACCGCATTACCCCCCTATCTCTTTGGAATGCAGCTGCTTCCGGTCTACATAATAGTGACATTATACAGAAAATGAAGACTCATTCCAGGTATACTATACCCGAAGTTGTACTCACAACCATTAAGGAACAGATGAGCAGGTATGGTCTTCTGAAACTCCTCATTGAAGGAGATGATATTATACTGACCTCTGTTGACGCGATCCTTCTCAACGAAATAATGCACAGTAAAAAAATTACCGCATACATCGATCACAGGATTGACGAACATAAAATAAAAATTCTAAAAAATTATCGCGGCCATATTAAGCAGGCGCTTATTAAAATCGGGTTTCCTGTACAGGATTTGGCTGGATACGATGAGGGAGACCCTTGCACTATAAATATGAGGGAAACGGCTGTCAGCGGTCGAATTTTTTCGATCCGTGATTATCAGCAAAGTGCCGTAACGTCATTTTATCGTGGAGGCGGGCCTGATGGCGGCAGCGGCATTATTGTACTTCCTTGCGGTGCAGGTAAAACAATAGTTGGAATCGCCGTTATGGCACTTCTTAAGACAAAAACCCTCATCCTGGTTACAAATACTGTAGCCCTTCGCCAATGGAAAGAAGAGCTCCTCGATAAAACAGATCTTCCCGCAGACGATATTGGAGAATTTTCCGGTGAAAAAAAAGAAGTTAAATCGATTACCATTGCAACCTATAATATTTTAACTTACCGAAAGGAAAAGACCGGCCCCTTCCTCCACTTCGATTTATTCAATACGAATAACTGGGGACTTATCGTCTACGATGAAGTACACCTGCTTCCTGCACCAGTATTCCGAATGACATCTGAAATACAATCCAAGCGACGACTCGGTCTGACTGCTACCCTTATTCGTGAAGACGGTATGGAAACTGATGTATTCAGTCTTATTGGTCCGAAAAAATATGACATGCCCTGGAAAATTCTCGAAAAAACCCAATGGATTGCCCAGGCGCTGTGTACTGAAGTTCGAATTGAACTCCCTGAGGAGTTGCGACATCGTTATGCGACTTCTAAAGATAAGGAAAAGTTCCGAATTTCATCTGAAAATTACATCAAAATCGATATCGCAAGAAGACTTATTGAAACTCATCAAGGGGCACACATCATTATAATCGGACAATATATTGCCCAGCTTACAGAATTCTCTGAGAAATTCAAGTTGCCGATAATTACCGGAAGTACTCCCATCGCTGATCGGCAGGAGCTTTATCAAAAATTTCGCAGCGGAGTTATAAAAATTCTTGTTGTTTCAAAAGTGGCAAATTTTTCTATAGATCTTCCCGATGCAAATGTTGCGATCCAGATATCCGGGACCTTTGGATCACGTCAGGAGGAAGCACAGCGCCTCGGAAGGATCTTGCGGCCGAAAGTCGGTGAAAACAGGGCCTATTTCTATACGATTATTACATCCAATACTGTTGAAGAAAAATTTGCTCATAATCGTCAACTCTTCCTCACTGAGCAAGGTTATTCATACATCATTTTGAATGAAGAGATGTTTTATGATAAGTTCAAAATCAATACCCCTCCTCACGCATGTTAAATTTTTTTTATATCTCCTGCTGATCTTTTTTTGTATATTGATTATTTATTCACATGCACAATTACCATCTTCGAAAGGGATGATATATATCATCTCAAAACATGGCGATATTATGATGAGTACTGACAGCGGGTACAGCTGGGACGATTTCAACGAAGGATTGCCGAAACAAATAATCCCTGAAAAGATTTTTCATGCACCGGATTCACTGTATCTCACAACAAAAAATGCAGGAATTTATAAACGTCCCAAAGATTCATCCTCATGGATAAATATAACATCTGCTGAATTTAAACTAAGAAGCCAATATAAGCCATCAAATGTAATGAGAAAAATTTCAGCCTTTGCAGTATGCGATGAACAACCGAACGTCCTCTCATTGGCAACTAAATATTCCCTCTATCATTCATCAGATGGAGGAAAAAACTGGACACTTGCCTCAACTCAGGGTCTACCACAAAAGTCATATATCACAGCATTGAACTACATCAATAAAACATTGTATCTTGGCACAGCTTACGATGGGATATATAGACAGGGCAATAACGTTTTTATGAAATGCAGTTCCGGAATGCATCGGGAGCCCTACTCGGAAACGCATGGTTTTTATGATGAAATTACGTCAATCTCGGGCAGCAACAAAGGAATTGTCGCCGGTTGTGCATTCGGCGGCGGCGTATATTTTTCGGATAATGGTGGGGGGACGTGGAAAAAAATAAATCTTCCGGCAAAATCGGAATGTTTTTCAAACAATAATAATGTTTCAATTGAAAATGATACCATTATTGCTTCAACTGATGATTCTCTTTATTCATGCAGTGTTTATAATAATGTATGCAATACTATTCCATTACCTACACTTATCAAAAAATTTCCGTCAGGGAACCCGCGCTCGGCACTCGTCATAAAAAATAAATCTACGATCCGTGTAACTTTCAGCTATTCAGAAAAAAATAAAAAATCTCAGGGTGTAGCCAATAAATCCGGCTTATATGCGCCGATTCCAACTGTACGGAAAAACCCGGATGTATTTTTTTCGTATATTAAAAAACTGGGATTAAACTCAATAGTCATCGATATGAAGGATGATTTTGGAAACCTCTATTTCCCGACTACGAACAGCACGGCAATTACCATCGGTTCGAATAAAAAACCGATTCTAATTATTGATATCCTTCGCAAATTGAAAATACTAAAAATTCATTCAATTGCGCGCATAGTCGTATTTAAAGATGAAAAACTTTATAAAGGATATAACAATATATACGCAATACATCATGCGGTTAACGGTGGGCCCTGGAAAGGGACACCTCATGAATACTGGGTTGACCCTCATTCTGACTTTGTCCAGAATTACAATATCAGTCTGGCTGTTGAATTGGAAAAATTGGGGTTTGATGAGATTCAATTTGATTATATACGATTTCCTTCTGACGGCCCGACGCAGTACTGTCAGTATCCTTTCAAAAAAATGAAGGATATGTATAAATCCGAAGTATTGATGGACTTTTTACGTCGATCAAAAGATTCCTTAAACATACCAGTATCAGTTGACATCTATGGATTCAATTCATGGTATCACTTTAACGATACAATAGGTCAGGATATCGAAGAGTTTTCATATATCGTCGATGCAATATCACCAATGGTATATCCATCCCATTATGGTATGCGTTTTTATAGTTCAATCAGTCATAGTGAACGTCCTTACAGGATTGTATATGATGGGGGCAAACGTGCTGTCGAAATAGTTAATGACCGCGTCGTTCTCCGCCCCTGGTTGCAGGCTTTTAATCTCCTTTCGCCAACCTGGGGGCCAGGGTATATTGTCAGCCAGGTCCAGGGCTCTCGTTTAAGCGGATGTACAGGCTTCCTTTTTTGGAATGCGAAAGGTGACTATACAATTTTAAATGAAAACGCGGTTCTTCAAAAACTTCAATAATAAATCAAATGTAACCACCTTCACAACCGAAAAAATTCTTGCAAATAGCCAAAAAGTGTTTAATGATAGTACTTATAGCATTTCACGAATGATTTAACCCTTACATGTCATTCCCGCGCAGGCGGGAATCCAGGGGTTTGAGATATTCATTGATACAGGATTAAGCCTTGAATAATTCAAGATGGATTCCCGCCGTAGTTTATACTCGCGCAGGCGGGTACGGGAATGACATGAGTAGTCTAATTGAATCGTTAACCGCTATAATAATTATAAAATTTACATTTGGGGGTTTTTTCATGAAAAAAATTTCTTTTTTTGTTATCTTGGCGGTAGTAGTAGGCATCGCTGGATGCGGTTATTATTCAATTATTAAAGAATCAAAAAAAACCGCTGATCTAAGAAATTTCAATGTTGTGAGTGTCGGCTGGCTTGACCTTGGTGAGGGAAAATGGAAATACTATGGTTATGAAGATAAAGATAAAGGAAAATGGGGAGCAGCCATCATGGAGATGAATCTAAAAAAACTTCCTCAATACCTTAAAGATTATATGCCCAAAAAAACAATAAATACTGTCCGCTCCATTGGTG
>JBFZEZ010000169.1:0-7381 GCA_041306585.1 Spirochaetota bacterium
TTCAAGCCGTGATGCGGTATTTACCGTATCTGCGATGACCGTTGTTTCAAGCCTATCCTTTTCACCTATGGTGCCGAGCATACATTCACCGGTATGAATCCCGATACCTATACCAATGGCCTCATGCTTCGCTAAAACTCTATCACTATTGAATTCATCAAGCTGACGCATTATTTCCATAGCCGCATCTATCGCATCATCGGGACTCCCTGGAAAGAGCGCCATTATGGCATCGCCAATATATTTATCGATGAATCCATTATGTTTTCGAATGATAGGCCCAATGCTTATAAAATACGAATTTAAAAAATCTATCGTCTCCTGGGGGGTATTTTTTTCAGACATGCTCGTGAATGACCGGATGTCCGAGAATAGAATGGTTATGGTCCTCTGGATCTGATCGCCGAGCTGTATGTCTACGATGCTCTGCCGACCAAGAAATTGGATAAATTCCTTAGGAACAAACCGCGCGAATGACTCGGTCATCTGAATCTGAGTGTCGAGGTTCCGTCGTATCGCCTCCTCTCTTTCCTGTCTGCTGATGTTGATCTGCTGGGCAAGGGCGAGAGAGAGCATCACTGTTTCATAGACCGATCCAATAGCGACACCGTTTAGAGTGAACCCATTGGCGGGTACAATCTCGAGTACGACACCTAAATACATCGCTGAAAAAACAATAAGTCCGAACCAGCCTAACATAAAAAATTTGACAGTCCGGTTGCCCGCCTTCATAGCTGCACCGCAGTTAATTATTACAAACGCGTAGACCACCGTTGAAACGATGCTGCTCGTGATGAAATAGGCGTACCGCTGCGGATAAATAAAAAGTGAGCCTACGCTCCAGATCCCCAGGGCAACCATCAGCACGATCCCCACCCTGTGTATCAGGGGATGATTTCGCCGGTTCTCGAAATACGAGTCTGTGAAAAGACATGCAGTCAAGAATAATATCCCCGAGTATATTGAGAGGTATCCGCCGCCGAGAAACATGACACCGAATCCCTCGCCGAAAAACTGCTGTACGAGAATAAAAACAAGATAAAGGACATAGAAAGCATAAGTTTTGCTCTTAATCCCGATAAAAAGCAGTGTGTTATACATGATCATGATGACAATAATTGAAAAATAAGCACCATACCAAAACAGGTGACGCGAAACTTTTTTGAGATAATTATGCGGTGTCCTCAACACAGGTTCGAAATTAATATACGATTGGCTGGCCGCTTTCAGGTAATATGTTGCGGTCCCACGGGCAGGCACAAAAGGAATGTCCGGTTTGTTCCAAAGCTTAAAGGAATCAGGGTAGAAGCGACCCGCCTGTTTCAGCAGTGTCCATGAATTCCCGGTCACAAGATACAGCTCGACTGTCTCAGTCTGGGTGTCGTTGGTGTCAAGATAATACTCGGTGTTGATTTTGGCATTATTATCAATCGTGAACCGCATCCAGTAGGTGTGGCCGGTGAGTCCGTATTGGATGACCTTTCTATTGTTTTTCTCCCAGGTGACGCGCGACAATGTCTCCGGGCTAAGCGTTCCATCCTGGTCTACATACATGTCCATGTGGTTCCACAAATCGTATGATTCACGATCATGCTGGAGCATTACCGATTCAGCCGCATACGTGGGCTGATGCGGGAATACGTTGATGACCAGTATCAACGAAAATACAAGGATTGTTCCAAATCGGATAAGCATAATAAGTTCTCCAATTTTAGAATGTGGTTCCAATTTAAAAAAGCATGCGCTATGTAAAATTTACTATAGAAACAAAGTCGCATAATGACAATATGCCCCTAATTATATAAGTAATTTTTGGCTTTGTCAATATTTTTTCTTCATTTCGTTTTACCTTCGCCGGGGGTAGCATATTAAACTTCGTGTAGTCATTTAATCGGTCGGGAATTGATTCAGCAACAATATGTCATCCCCGTACCCGCCTGTGCGAGTACAAACTACGGCGGGGATCCATCTCGCTAGACGCGAATTAAGGATTCCCGTCTTCACGGGAATGACATGGAAAGAATTGTTACACCTTAAAAATGACCTCTTATAAATGTATTACTGTACCCGAAATTTAATATGCTCCCCTTCACCGGTATTTGGTTTTTTTCAATAGATAATTATTAATGTCATTTCAGCGCTGGCGGGAAGAGGGTTGACATTTTCTACAGCATGTTAGCTGCACTTGGTCTCTGCCGTGGGGCATTTGTAATTTTTTCAGCACACACGGTGAGAACCAGGCAGATGGTAAGGAAAGCAATTGAATACGCGAGAGAAGCAGTGTAGGGATCAAGCCACGGCAGAAAAAACATTTCATGGAGGGTGTTTTTCAGCAGAGTCCCCCTCCCCCATGGAACCGTCACATGGATACTGAATCTTCCCGCCAAAGATGAAAGAAAAAAAACAGACAGGGAATGTCTGCCGAATATCAGAAAAGGGAGGGTCCATCTCTTGAACCCCGCGATTTCCACGAAGTAATATATAGCGGCGAGAAAAAGGGAGGATATCCCCGCAGTAAATATAACAAAGCTGCCTGTCCACAGATTCTTGTTGATAGGATACAAAAAGTCCAATGCAGCGCCTGCAGCGATCCCTGCAATCCCTGCGACAGCGCAACCCGTAACAATGCGTCGTCCTGGTCGACCCGATTGCAGCCAGGTGCCAGCCAGAATCCCGAGCATGATCGTCGCAACAGATGAAAATGTGGAGAGTAGCCCTTCCGGGTCAAACCCGGGTACCGGCGCATGTTCATAGGTATGATTCGCGAACACCAGGGAATCGACATATCGGCAGATGTTCCCCTCCGGATCCAGACTGCCGGCGCCGAAGCCGTACGGGGTAACACGTGTGAGAACGAGCCAATATCCAAAAAGAATAACACATACTATTTTAATCTGCGTCCTCCAGCCGGTGAAGAGGAAAATAAGCGAACCGGCGAAATAACAGAACGCGATCCGCTGGAGGACCCCGGGAATTCTGAACGTGCCGGGATCAAACCGGGGAAAAAGATTGAGTATTATACCGAGCATAAAAAGAACAAACGACCGAAATGCGATCTCCTTAATGATCTTTACCGCCGGTTCGCCTTTATGAAGTTTGCCTGAAAGGGCGATTGAGAGCGACACCCCTGCGATAAAAAGAAAAAAAGGAAATATTATATCAGCCCCGCCGAATCCATGCCACGCAGCATGCTTGAGAGGTGCATACACATGCGACCAGTCCCCCTGGTTGTTGACTATTATCATCCCGGCTATTGCGATGCCCCGAAAAATGTCAAGGGAATGAAGCCTGTTTGTCATGAGCAGTCATCCGTATTCCGATCGTTTCCGGAAAGTTCTTCGAACAGGGGGCAAATGCGGGATGATCCGGGGATAAAATTCCTGCATACATCGGGTCGCGTATCGTAAATTGAACAGGAAAAACCTCCATCCCCGCTTTGCAGGAAGGGACACCCGCTCTGGTTACATCCGTTTTCAGAAGATATAATGTGGTCACCGGCCCAAACAGGGTGCCGATTTTCATATATATGCAGAATATCATCCCGCTTCTCCCTTTTCCACCGCTCAAGGTCGGCATCACAGACAAGGGAGAGACCCGGGAGACAACAGGTTGCGCATCGAATGCATGTGATCATATCTTCCGCCATTCTTGAAAGCACACTAAAACATAAACCGAAAAATTTCAATTCATTAATGACAAAAGGCGGCAATTATCACTGCCGCCTTTGTAATCATGAAAGCCGTTTTCTATCAGCTGTAAAAATTTTAAGCTATTACTCTTCCAGCGCTCCGGTGAAAACCGCGTTTGAAGTTTTTATGACAGCGCTTTCACCCTGGGTGATATATTCACATTTTCCAAAAAACTTCTGGAACTCCGCGCCGAGGAAAAACTGGCCGGAAAGAACACGGCCTGTGTAGTATGCCGCTTCAGCATTGTCAGCCAGGAATTTCTCACGGTCGTCACCTTTTTTGTCGCCGACGAGTGCTTTCATCTTCGGTGTTGCGACAGTAAGTCCCCAGAGGTGCATCCATGCATAGGTGAGCATGGTGAACGCCTGCTGAAGGGGTGTTGCATCAGCAAAGATAAGGAGGAATTTCCCGCCTGCCATGAGTTCTTTCAAATAATTCACAGTCTCATCCATCTTCACGAGCGCCTGTTCCATAATTTTCACGTATTTGTCTTCGACAACGCCTTTGGCATTGCTGATGGTTTCGTTGATACGTTTCTTATATACCTGGTAATTGTATTGTTCCTGGTTCATAAGAAGCTTTCTCATGGTGAGGTCCATCGACTGTATACCGTTTGTTCCCTCATACAGGGAAAGGATCTTGGCATCACGGGCAAACTGCTCAACCGGATAATCGGAGCAGAAACCATAACCGCCGTATACCTGGATAGCGTCTGATGTTACATTCCATGCGGTATCTGTATTCCCTGCTTTATTAATCGGGATGAGGAAGTCGGCAAGGGCCATTGCCTCTTTCTTTTTGTCTCCGGTTTCGTTATGCGATAAGTCGATATTTATGCCAATCAGATAGGTCAGGGTCCTCATGGCCTCGACATGCGATTTCATGGAGAGAAGCGTACGGCGGATATCAGGATGGTTGATGATGGCCACACCTTTTGCCTCGGGATTCATCATCTGAGTAACATGCGCGCCCTGCACCCGGTTTTTCGCGTAGGTGATCGCGTGCATGTATGCGGCGCTCGATACCGACATCCCCTGAAGGCCGACATAGAGACGGGCTTCGTTCATCATCTGGAACATGATTTTCATCCCCTTGCGCTCTTCACCCATCAATCTGCCCAGGCATTTCCCTTCATCGCCGAAGCTGAGCGAGCAGGTTGCGCTCGCGGTGATGCCCATTTTGTGTTCGATGCCGGAACATATGACGTCGTTATGCGCGCCATTGCTGCCGTCCGGTTTAACGAGGTATTTAGGTACTACGAAAATGGAGATGCCTTTTGTGCCGGCCGGGTCGCCTTCAATGCGGGCAAGTACCGGGTGGATATTGTTCTTGAAGTAGTTGTTGTCTCCGGATGAAATAAATATTTTCTGACCGGTAATTTTATAGGTCCCGTCTGCGTTTTTAACCGCCTTTGTCTTGAGTGCGCCCACATCTGAACCGGCATCGGGCTCGGTCAGACACATGGTGCCGCCCCATTCACCGGCCAGCATTTTGTCGACAATGACCTGTCTTTCAGGTCCGTTATAAAAATTCCTGACCAGGTTCATGGAGCCTACGCTGAGGGCCGGATACATGGAGAACGCAACACTGGCGGAAGTAAAATAATCGGTCACTACCTGGCCAATAACTTCAGGCATACCCATGCCGCCGTCCTCCTGGGGAATTATAATACCGAGGAACCCCGCATCGTAATAAGCCTTGAGTGCCGCATGATACTCTTGAGGAATAATGACTTCCTTTGTTGCCGGGTTATACTGGGCGTGTTTTTTATCGGCGGAAGCGTTTGCAGGATATACCTGCTCTACTGCGATTGTTTCGGCCAGGTTCAATACCTCTTCAAAAGTATCCTTGTCGAAATCCTTAAAATTTTCGAATTTGTTTAATGTATCCGCTTCAAGCATTTCAAATAATATAAAGCGAACATCCCTTGAATCAACAATTGGATTTAAAGCCATGGAGACCTCCCAAAATTAGTAAAAATAAGCCATGTGGACTAAGCTATGGCATTGGATGCTGAAAAACATATCAATATACAGCCAAAATGTATAGTTGTGATAAAATTTGTCAAATCTTTGTTTGTTTTATGAGATATCCGATGAGAAAATTAGGCATATCTACAACTTTTTTTAAGGATTCCCATAAAAAAAGTTGTTAATTTTAACCGTCTTTTGATTCCTATAAATCCTGCAATATAAATTTTTTTCAAATAAGGAAAAACCATGTTCAAAGTACCCGATATGACTGCCGCTGATTTCACCTGCATGCTCTGCGGTTCACGGCTCGAGCTTAAGCTGGAGAACCTCAGGGTCGGTGACACCCTCGGGGAGTGCCCGATGTGCTCTGAGCCGTTCAAGATCAACCTGACGGAAAAGGAATTAGAGGAATTTGCACACGCTGAAAGGAAAAAGCAGTAAACATGAAAAATCCTTTTTCCATCCTCCCGGAAAATTTCTTCAAACCCCTCGCCTTCGGCATGAGGGGCCACTACGCCTCGCTCCTCCTGACGTTTTACGGCCATTTCCTCGAGTATACCGGCGGGGTTGAAAAAAAGGTGCTTCTGGCTTCTTTTGAAGAGTACTTTTCAAATCAACAGGGGGGGGATATAATTATCGACGACCTCATGGACGAGATGGAAAAGAACGAACCTGAATATGAAAAGAACCCCCGCGGGCTCGCGAGCCGCTCCCTGCGGCGTCTCATTCAGTGCGGTTGGATGAGCGAAGAGATTCTTGCGGACTACCAGGAGATGATCACCATCACTGCCTACGCCAAGCCTTTCTACGAGGCCCTGCATTTCCTGGCTGAAGGAGCGGGTGTCGAATACGAAAGCCATGTGATCGCAATCTATTCATCCCTCTGCAGCGACGCGGTCGCGGACAACGGCCACCACGCGGTCCTCAACGCGCACAACCACACGCGACTCCTCATCGAATCGCTCAAAGTCCTCTCCCAGAACATCAAGACCCACATGCAGTCTATATTCGACCATTCCACCGAGGTCAAAGACATCCTCCACTATCATTACGACATCTACATGCACGAGATCGTCGATCGGGCGTATAACAGGCTCAAAACATCCGACAACCTGTCGCGGTACCGGCCCATCATTATACGGACAATCAACGGGCTGCTCGCGGACGGGGAATGGCTCGCAAAAACGACGGAGAAACTTTCTTCAATTAAACGGCTGAGCCGGGAACAGAGCAGGACGATGCTTGTGAGCATGCTCCGGGAGATACAGGACGACCTGAAGGGTATCGATCCCCTTCTGAAAGAGATTGACGATAAAAACAGGAACTATTCACGGGCCTCGACCGAACGGATCAAGTTTAAACTCCATAACGACGAATCGATATACGCGAAGATCATGAAAATCGCCACAGCCCTCACCGCGGGTGAAGAACGGCACGAGACCCTGCGGCACGGCATGGCATCGGTCTCGTACCTTTCGTCGCGCTCACTCTTCAACCGGCGCAAAAGTTCACCCGCTGGGGCGGCGATCTCGCTTCTGCAGCAGGTTGACACCGCCGGGCTCCATGAAGCCCAGGAGGAGATGAAGAAAAAACTCAGGAGGAAGCTCAATCCCGCGAAAATCAGCGCTTTCCTCGATGAGTCGTGTGCAGAGGGCGCGGGTGAGGCATCCACGCTCGTCAAAGATATGGAGACATTCATCAAAGTGGTATACGCGTCAC
>JBFZEZ010000170.1:0-3576 GCA_041306585.1 Spirochaetota bacterium
ATTGTTTTCAATGCCTGAAGCAGTAAGACATATTCTTTCATTGAAACAAAGTCATTTACTATTATCGGGATTCCTTCTTTTAAAAACGGTATGGCCTGCATATCAAATGTTTTTGCAACAGCAATAAGAGTAGTTTCAAAACCTATTAATGCAGCTCGCCTTTGAGAGCGCCCACACCAGGGACCTCATTACAGAAAAAATGCAGCCCTTAAAAAAAGAAGAGCGTCTGGCAAAGGTCCTGGAAGAGATGAAAGGGAAATACCCGGTCAGATTTCCACATACTCCTCGGTAAGCGACTGGAAGAATTTTACGTAATCGTGTTTTGCAGGGTTATCATCCGGGCGAGCCTGGCGGCTGCTCACCATCTTCCCACCATCGGTCAGGCGAGGGTGAAAATTATTTCTTATCCTCGCCTGACCGATGGTTCTGAGCCATCGAGTATTGGTCATCGAAATTTCTATTTCCAAGCCCGAGTAATTCCCTCGCCTGTGCCGGTGTTGCAATGGGACGGCCGATGCTGTGTGATAAGGCGACGAGCCGCTGCACCAGTCGTTCATTGGAGGCAAAGGTTATCTTTTCAGTCTCCATAAAAAGATTATCCTCAAGCCCGGTCCTGACATTCCCTCCCATCACGATGCCGAGCATGTTCATCTGGTATTGAAAGCGGCCGATACCGGCAGCGCTCCAGCAGGTCCCCACGGGCAATCGTTCAACGATCAGGGCAAGGTTCAGGGGGGTGGCATTGAGCATCCCCAGGGAGCCGAGAAAGATGTTGATGACGAAGGGGGGCTTAAGTATATTCCTGCTGATCAAATAGTGGGCATAATCGAGCATCCCCATGTCAAAGATTTCCAGTTCCGGAACAATGCCGCGCTCTGTCATGGCAGAGGCGAGTTGTGCGATCATCTGCGGATCGTTAATCGAAGCTTCCTTCGGGAAGTTCATGGAGCCGAGAGTCAGGGACGCCATATCCGGTTTGAGCTCATCGAGTATGTGCAGGCATTCGCTCCGGTGTTCAAACAACTTGAATTTACGCCCGCTCGTTGATACGCAAATAATCGCCTCAGGCACCAGCTTTTTTACTTTCAGGATTATCTCTTCATATATTTCCCGTTTGTAGGTCGGCTCCTCATCGTCGCTCCGTGCATGCAGATGGAATACGCGTCCGCCCGCATCAAAGCACCGTTTTGCATCGCTGGCGATCTCATCCGGCGAAACCGGGGTATGGGGATTGTCTTTTTTCCGGGGCACCATTCCAGTTAATGCACAATTGATGATGAGTGGGGTAAAATCCATAAGCAACTCCCTGGTTAAATTTTTTATCTATTACGTTTAGATTCGATAAATGAATATATCTCATGCGCTTCGTCGTCGAGTATCTCAAAAGGGGGGGCTGCACGTCCGTTATTCAACCGCATCCAGCAGATCGCGTCATGACCGGCCAGCACAAGAGGAATGACCGCGGCGAAGAAGAACCCTTTTTCCTCCAGATATGTTGAGAGCGCGGGGCAGTCAGGTGACTCAAGCGGCAGATAGACAATAAGGCATTCCTGGTGCCACTGTTCAGCAAGGGCCCGCTCCAGATGCTCGAGGGACGAAGTCCCCGATGAGTATAGGGTAATCAGACTTCTTTTTATATGGTCGTGACTTTCCACTACAGGTTCTTTGGCTGCCTCATTCAGAACGACCTGTCCATCGCTTTCGGGACATTCGATGTCGGCACCGATACGCGAGTATATCAGGGTAATGATTTCTTTCAGGTGATGCGGGGGATATATGCGCCGCGTATGGGGAAAGCGAAGGAACCGAAAATACAGGAGTTGTGTCAATCGACCGGGTTCTGATGTTGATGTAAAACCATGCGGAATAAGCCCGGCGGGCAGCAGTCCTATGAATGCCCCGGCGCAATGGAAATGATGCTTCATGTAGAGGTGCTGGGTGCGGGCATGTGAGGTGACCGGCATACCATACACACCGGTGAGTCCCATTTCTGCCGCGAGTTCGATAAGACCCGCCCGGGTCTGAGAGATGATTCCGCCGCCTCGATAGCCGGGATGCGTCATGGCCATGCCGGTTTCTGCGACAAAGCCCTGTTTCGGATCTATAAGGGCGTCGTGAGCAATGACTGTTCCATCGGCTGTTACTGCAACGACTGTTATGAGACGGCCCTCGTGATTCATTTTGAGCAGGGTCTCGGGATCATAGATTTCTTGATGGAAATATCGATCACCCCACGTTAGGTGGGCAAGATCGCGTACACCGGGGGCATCATCCGGTGTAAGACGTCGAATGATATAATCGGCCATACAAATTGTCCTTTTTTATTTGTGACCTCTGAACATCCGGGAAACTCCTGACGAAAAAATTGATTGATTATTCCAGGGGATTTTTAATGATAGCAAAATTATGTGTTTATCAAAGAACGTATATTCTATAGAGGACAGTATAACCCAACGGATACAAAATGACAGCACCATATAAAAAGTCAACTACATTAAAAAATATCATTTCCGGGGATGCTTTCGCTGTTATACATATTCGCGATTTTCGATATTTTCTCGCATACAGGTTTGTGCTGACTGCCGCGGTACTGATGCAGTCGGTGGTTGTCGGGTGGCAGCTTTACAGCATAACAAATGATGTATTATTATTGGGGATGATAGGCCTGACCGAAGTAATTCCACAGGTGAGCATTGCTCTTTTCGCCGGCCATTTTATCGACATCTGGGACAGACGTCTCATTGTCAAATACGCGACGCTGATCCTGGTGGTGGGTTCGGCACTATTGATTCTCTACAGCATACCTTTATTTCATTGTTATGAACTCTATGGAACAAAGCCTGTTTTCGTTACCATTTTCTTAACCGGCCTTGTTCGGGGAATTTTAATGCCGGGGCATGCGGCGCTGATGGGTAATCTGGTGCCGAGACATTTATTGACAAACGCGACAACGTGGAACAGCACCATCTGGCAGATAGCTGCAGTAACCGGTCCTGCTATTGGCGGCATCGTGTACGGTTTTTTCGGGATTGTTCCCGCATACACATTCATATTTATCCTCCTGATTCTTTCATTTATTATTGTTTCAATAATAAAAAACGTGAAGAGCGTTCCTGTCGTTAATGGGGAGGAGAATATATTTTCCCGCATCAATGAAGGGATTCGTTTTGTATTCAGGAGTCAGGTTTTGCTGGGAAGTTTTTCGCTCGATATGTTTGCCGTTCTTTTCGGGGGGGCTGTTGCCATGCTTCCAGTTTTTGCCTCTGATGTGCTTATGGTTGGGCCGGAGGGGCTTGGTTTGTTGCGCTCCAGTCCCGCAATAGGTGCCATTATGATGTCGGTCTATCTAACCTTCAATCCCCCCGAAAAAAATACAGGATATTATCTGTTATACTGTGTCACCGGCTTCGGCATCTGCATGATCGTGTTTGCCCTGTCGAAGAATTTCTATCTGTCGGCAGGCATGCTTCTTTTGAGCGGGGCTTTTGACAATATGAGCGTTGTTATACGCGGCACCATACTCCAGATTTTTACTCCCGAGGAAATGCGGGGGAGGGTGGCTGCGGTGAACAGTAT
>JBFZEZ010000171.1:0-4474 GCA_041306585.1 Spirochaetota bacterium
GGATAAGGGATAGGTGTATGCAGACATGAACCCTCCGGATAGGCGCGATGCAAGTTCACCAATCATTGGGCCGTCCTTTGTAATTTTTATGTCCCCTTTGGCCGCTCCTATGGTAATACCCAATGCTTTGATACCCGCTCTCATGACATCGCATGCTGCCATCTGCTGCTCGGGGGGAAGAAAGGAGGGCATTGTGTGTCCGGTTTCAACGAAATAAGGGGGGTATTCAATTATTCGATCAGCGATACCGGTAAATGTGATTTCTTCATTAAAAATAATCGCATCTATTGACAGTTCTGGACCTTCCATGTATTCTTCGATAAGCAATTCCCCGCTCGGGGAAGCACCTTTGGTGAATTTAAAGGCTTCGGCAATCTGGTTGAAGTTGTCTATTCTCATGACTCCCCGGGCACCCATATTATCAGATGGTTTGATTACTACCGGGAATCTCAGGATTTTGCATGCTTTTTTCAGATCGGAGAGTGACCAGATCGGAAGAAAGTTAGGAGATGGTATCCCGTGGGCTTTGAACCTCATTCGCATCTTAATTTTGTTAGTTGCAGCCTCAGCGTCTTCAAATTTAATCCCTGGCAGATTGAGGGCGCTGGCAACAGCTGCAACTGTTTGGGATGCGTCGGTACCGACAGTTACAACGCCGTTGATAGGGGTCAATTCGTTTTGTGTTTTTGCAACACGAACAGAACCATCGATGTCGCGTGTACTCATCACGATGGATATATCCGCATCCCTCATTCCGATGGCATCAGGGTTATAATCGGTTACGATTACTTGCAGTCCCATTTTTTTTGCGGCCAGGATTGCCGGGCGTTGGAGTAGGCCCCCTCCAATAATCATGATGGTTTTTTTCATTGCAGGATCTCCACGGGATATTAATGAAAGATCAACAATAATAATATTATGTCACATAATGATAAAAATTGTTATCGAAAAGTCAATAAATAAATTATCAAAAAGATCAATTTGGGGGGCTTGTCACTTTTTTTTGAACCGCTTATACAAGTAATTGACAAATATATTAGATTACATGTAGAATTTTAAAATATGAAATTCGATTCAGTCCAAGAACTCATAGATAAAATCTATGAAAATATTAAAAATCGCAACACCCATATTGGGGATTTTTCCATACCTCATGCCGACACGTTTTATGAAGAACTGATTAGTCAGTATAATCTGATTCCTTTTACAGTACCGAAACTCTTAAAAATTCTTAACAATTCTCACCTGATTTTTACCTTTAATGTTGTTGAGAAAGACATGAAAAAGAAGCTAACAGCTATTGATGCATATGTAGTCAGTGATTTGGGGACAATTATTTTATTAAAGGATTATTTTGAAAAACGTTTTGTTGAGGAATTTACCGTCCAATTTAATAAAAAGACCGACTCAATGATTGCACTTAAGGATTTTATCCCAAGAATTCAGGAGTTCAATAATACAGCACTCGGTATCGCGGCATTAAAATTGATTAACCTTATTCACTTCGAGACCAGGCTTCAGAAAGAGGTATCGAATTTTTCAAAAAAGAAAAAGGCAGAACTTCTTGAAGCAGAGCTTCAAAATTGCGATCCAATAACATTTTTTATAAGTGATACCGGGAAAAGGCAGGAAGTCAAAAGGGCTGAACCCGCAAGATCTGAAGCTCAGAAAACAGAATCTCAGAAGGCGCGTATAACCGATAATGAAAGTTATTCTGATTTCCTTTTTAATTCAAAGTCACAACCGATAAAGAAAACACTCTCAGTCTATGGAATAGAATTTTATTGCAGGGTTTGTTTCAGGGAATATCAGTTTCATCTCATTACCGAGCTTATCAATGATAAAATTATTATGAAGGCCGGGGAATTTCTGACTTTAAAAAAGCTTTTGAAAAAAGTAAGGTCCCATGCAGATCAGGATCAAAAGCTCCAGGAATTCGCAGTGGAGATCAATACCCTCGAACGACTCATCAATGAAAAATTAAAAGAGCTTGGAGAATAAGGCATCCCGTGAAACATATTGCTGTTATAGGCGGGGGGGCTTCAGGTCTTATGGCTTCATGCTATGCAGCACGGCATGGAAACAGGGTAACCCTTTTTGAAAAACAAAAATGCATCGGCCGTAAAATACTGGTGACCGGCAACGGCAGATGCAATATTGCCAACATCCATCTTGACCCGGGAAAATATAACGGCAGGAATCCCCGCATCATTCATAATATTTTTTCGCGATTTGGACTTCAAGAAACAATCGATTTTTTTACATCAATAGGGATACCTCTTGTTGAGGGAAAAGATGGAAAGCTGTTTCCCGCATCCCTGCAATCATCATCAGTAACGAGGGTCTTCGAGTATGAAATAGCCAAACGCGGAGTAGAGGTCAAGCTTCATAGAAGGATCGATTCCATTTCCATGAAAAAAAATAGATTCATCCTGGAAACGGCGGGGAATGAATCCTATAATTTTGATGCCGTTATTTTATCACCGGGGAGTTCAGCATATCCCCAGGTGGGGGGAACTGACCAGGGTTATGAACTTGCTTCATCATTAAACCACACTGTCTCTACCCCCTTTCCTGCAATCCTCCCCATTAATATTCCTTTAAGAAAAATACATCGTCTTGAGGGTATCAAGTGGGATTGTGCAATTTCGGTTTTGCATGGAGGGAAAATAATCGACCGCAGCTCAGGTGAATTGCTTTTTACAAAATTTGGAATATCAGGGCCTGTATCCCTTGATGTGTCAAGGAGCGTTAATGCCCTTATTTTGAAAAATGAGGCGCCGGAGTTGCTTGTCGATTTTTTCCCTGAAAAAACCGGGAATGAACTGCGTGAAATGCTTGACTCGGTATGGCTTGACGTCGGGCGGGAGATTGGTTTCAGCCTTACCGGGGTATTAAAACAGCGCATGCCAGAGGTCATCCTGGAGCTGGCGGGCATTGATCCGTTGAAAAAAGTTTCGGAAATAACGGCTGCTGATAAAAAAATAATTATTCAACATCTTAAAGGTTTGTGTCTTGAACCAGGGAAGCCGAGGGGGTTTAACGAAGCTGTAGTTGCGGCTGGAGGAATTAATGTCGATGAAATTGATCCAGTAACAATGGAATCCCGCATTGTACCGGGTCTTTATATCACCGGGGAGGTCCTTGATATTGACGGGAGGAGCGGAGGGTATAACCTTCAATTCGCCTGGAGCACGGGTGCTATTGCTGGTATGTCGGTTTGATGTATTTTCATGTATTGTGTGTTATCTGTCGGCAAAAGAGATGTCACCGATATCTAAAACATGGTCATGAAGCCTTCAATATGTTTTATTCGTGTACAGATTACATTTAATATGTCATTTGAGGGAAATTCCGCTTCCAGGGTAAATGAAATAAATTTCCCATTTTCACTTGCAGTGGATGTGATTGTAGTGTCAATATTGTATTCGGAGAAAATTGTTTTTAAACTTTCTTGAATATTGGATTTGTTGCGGAATATCGACTTGAAAATCACAGTCGCCGGGAATTGCAGGCTGGTTGATTCGCAGTTTTCATTCATTATTAATAATACCTTTATTTAACTTCAGTATTCATATTCATAACGTAACCGGTAATTCGGGTCATTGCTGTAGCTGTCCATGCGTGACTCGGCGGCAACCAGGTTGCTCCCCTCCTCGAACGTTCTTTCAATTTTAATTGCACGGCCGATTCTGAGATAATTGCCAATCTCGCGAATGGTGCGTCCTTCAGCATCATAGAAGAATTCACTGATGGAAATAATGTTTCCTCCTTCTTCGATCGTGATTTTAACGGGTTGCCCTGCTTCATTGTATTCGTATTTTTCTTCACCTTCGAGGAAATCGTCTGCATACGTTTCCTTTGCCGACAACCTGTTTTTGTCATCATATATATAATCGATGTCGTTCATGAGGGCCTCCCCCTGGAACTGTTTTTCATTGGTAATCTTCCCATTTTCACCATATGAACAAAGGATCTGTTCTAATATTTCGTTATTTTCATCGAGGCGTTTGTGACTCAAGAGATTCATTGATGGATCATATTCGAAAAATTCAGTCTCATTTACCGATAAGCCGTCATCCATCCGTTCAATTTTTTCGATATGTTTTTCCTCATTGAGAAGCGTTATAGTTTTTGAATCGGATCCGTCAGAGAAGTGAACTCGTTCGATCATTCTCAATCCATTGTTTTCATACGTTACTGTCCGTTTTTGTGTCTGGTTTTCGAGGTGGTTTGAGTAGTTCTCTTCAATTATTCGGCCATTATCATCAAAAGTATTGATAGTTTCTTCAATTTTCATGCCGCTTTGATTGCAGTGGGATGATGAAATGAGCCTCCCCTGGTCATCATATTCAGCGATGGTAAAAAGGAATTCATTTGCCGATTTTCCCCCTGTGATGTTTAGAGACTGAGAATCGGTTCTGAATACCTTTATCTTTCGTGGTTTCATGGTGACCTTCTTGGATGTAGTAAA
>JBFZEZ010000172.1:0-7217 GCA_041306585.1 Spirochaetota bacterium
TTCAACAATATATTCAATCTTGCCGTTCTTCCCTCTTTTGCGGTTGCTGCTATAATAGTCATCATATTCTTTCTTTTTACACTTTATATTCAACCGATGATCGACAAGCTCTTCAAGCGGAAACAGTATGAATTTGAAAGGATATTGAACGATTTTATCAGGAATGTCGAGGATGTCCGCGATCTTAAATCAATTATCCAAAAGACTGTCGATGCGCTATATGATAGTCTCTATCTTCGTAACGCGTTTTTTGTTATGTATGGGGATGAATCCCGGAAGTATGAGCTGGAATATTACAAGGGGAAAAAAAGTGGTTTCAAATTTGAACCAGTTGAAAGAAGCACACCTTTAATCAGATGGTTTCTCCATAATCAGGATATCCTTACCCTGAGCAGGGTCTATGTTGACGATAGAGCTTTTGCAGACATACGGGATGATATAGTATCGTTCTATTCTAAAGCCCAAGTGCAGGTCATTTTACCTATCTATCATGAACGATTGCTGGTCGGGATGTTGTGTCTTGGTGAAAAGGATTCCCTTTCCGGTTATGATCCGAAAGAGCTCGAAAAGCTGACCTATTTTCAGGTCCGGAGTAATGATTTTATTTCAACTGCGATCACCTATAAAAAATCAATGAAGGAGCAGATTATTGCCAGGACGATCAATCTCTCATCCGCCATACTGACACAGGCGCTCCCGGATTCACTCCCCAATATGAATACAATTAAATTCGGCGCTTTTACTGTGCCGAAATACTCCCAGGGTTCTGATTATTTCGATTTTTTGCGCCCGGGCTCCCAGGGGATTGGTGTTTTTGCCGCTGATGTCGCAGGGGTGGGGATACATAATGCACTAATATCCGTGTTGCTGCGGTCTGCTTTACATGCCCAAATCGCTGAAGCCCCATCATCGTATTCGGTTATGCAGAATATCAACAAGATCCTCTATAATTACAGCGGCGGGAGGGGCGGGCTTATAACTGCATTTTATTTTTATTTCGATACAAAAAGCATGAGGATTTCCTATACAAATGCAGGGTATCCGGGGCTTGAGCTTTTCCGCGTCGAGAAGAACAATTTCGATGTGCTCGATACGGAAGGAATACCCCTTGGCTACGATGATATTACCAGCTACGGGACAGGGAGGACCAACCTCCTCAGGGGCGATATCGGGATTTTGTATTCAAAAACCCTGGTAAATTCAAAAAATCAGAAAGCAGAGAAATTCGGTATATCCAGGCTAAGGCGAATAATCATTGATAACAGGTCCCGTCATCCCTCCGAGATAACTGTTGCATTAAAAAATGTGTATAATGATTTTATGGGTGTTGCCCTGCCTGATTCTGACATTAACGTGATCATTTTTAAAATAGTTTAATTATTTATAATTTTTATTGATTTTTATTGACATCTTTGTTAGTTTTAAATATCTTTATTTTATACAAAAAAATTACTATTTAAATCTTACATTTCTTGGACAAGTTGAATATTAATATGAAAGAAAAAAAGCAGAAATCAAGTACTTCAAAAGCTAAATCAATTTCAAAAAAGAAAAAAGGGGGGCTTGATATGTCAGATAATACTTCTGGACAAGGCAGTCAATTCGTGGAAAGACGAGATGAAAGTTACCTGTCTAATTCAATTTTTGACGATAAATGCCTTGATGAACTGCAGGCAACAGATAAACATGAGATAATTGTCAAAATTGCCAAGGTCCTGGGAACATCCCCGGAAACACTTGCCCAGGCAGAGCAGATATTGACACAAGTAAAATTTGAAATTACCAGATTTGTCCTGCATCATGAATACTGTAGGGAAAAGAAGATCGGGATTCGTTCGAACCTGTTGATCTGGCTTGAAAGCAAGATCAATCCCGGTGAAGCTAAAAATATAACCAATTTTTTCGGTAAATATATTAAATAGATACTTTGAAAAAGAACCTTCTTCTGCATGCATGCTGCGCCCCCTGTCTATCTTCAGTATTTGAAGAGCTGCATACTGACTATACAGTAAGTATTTTTTTCTATAATCCAAACATTACTCCTCACTCTGAATATGCCATGAGGCAGTCCGAGGTGAATCGTTTTGTTTCTTTAAAAAAACTCGATTTTTTTACCGGTCTGCATGATGTACGGCGTTGGGCCGACCGTGTAAAAAAATATCGTTTTGCCGGGGAACGGTCAATCCGTTGCCGGGAGTGCTATCGATTAAGGCTTGAAGTTACTTTTTTGAAAGCACAGGAATTGAAATCAGATTGTGTTACAACGACACTTTCAGTAAGCCCCTATAAAGATGCGGAAGCGCTGAACGCAATCGGAAGGGAATTGGAAAAGGAGTATGGCATTGAATATCTTGAATCCGATTTCAAGAAAAACGACGGGTACAAGAGGTCTATCGAACTTTCAAAACAGTATGGGTTTTACAGGCAAAAATACTGCGGGTGCATTTACTCAAGGCTCGAACATGAGCGGAATGAATCATGGATGAAAAAGGTGAAGGCATATAGTGAATAATTTGATTGATTTATTTTAATATGTTTCATATAAACGACCATTCAAAAAATCAATCATTTTTGATCGTTTGAAAATAATTTCAGGAGAATGTCTATGAAAAAGGTACTCGCATCAGTATTCGCATTTGTATTTGCACTTTCCGTAGTTGCTTTTGCCGCAGATGAAGCTGCCGCACCAGCAAAGAAAGAAGAAAAGAAAACTGCAGTTGCTGAGAAGAAAGAACAAAAGCAAACCGCAGTTGCTGAGAAGAAAGAACAAAAGAAAACCGCAGTTGCTGAGAAGAAAGAAGAAAAGAAAGCCGCCGCAGCAGCAAAGAAAGACGAAGGTCAAGCAAATAAAAAGTAATGTAATTATTACATTTGTTCAGAAGAAAAGCTGTCACCTCTTAATGACAGCTTTTTTATTTTTTATCAACCGATGATATTTTTTTCAGCCCTGCGGATATGCGGATCAATGAAACAAGAATAAATGACCTGTTGAGAATCCCTTTAGATGCAACAATAATTTCACTTGATTAATTTTTGCTCAGTTGTAAATATGTATTATATATTTTATGTTTTAATAAATAACCACGGGAAATGTATAAACAAAAATGGATTTTGCATTTTCAAAAAAACAATTAATGATTCAAAAGACAATAAGGAAATTCGCCTGTGAGCGTTTGACCGATTGGGCCCTTGTTCTCGACCGTGAATCACGCCCGATTCCGCCTGAAGTGATTTCTGAAATGGGGGAGCTTAATATCTGGGGGATTCAAGCCCCAAAATCATTAGGGGGAGCTGAGCTCGATTCTGTCAGCTATTGTATAATAATTGAAGAAATTTCAAAAATCAGCGCAGCTATCGGACTTGGCGTCACTGTACATAATTCAGTATGTCTAGCCCCTCTCCTTAAATTCGGCACTCCGGGCCAGATTGAGCGGTATGGATTAGACCTCGCGAGCGGCCGCAAGATTGGCGGATTTACCGTAACTGAGCCGAATGCCGGGTCAGATGCAGCCGGAATTCAAACGACAGCAGTGTGTGACGGCGATTTTTATATCATCAACGGCCAGAAGGCCTTTGTCACCAATGGAGGCGTTGGGGATGTTTTTTTGACAGCCGCCATTTTTAATCCGGAGAGCCCAAAAAAAACAATAGGAATTTTCATTATTGATAAAAGCATGGAGGGCTTCCAGGTCGGTAAAATTGAGGATATGATGGGAATGCGCGGAAATATGGTCTCCGAGCTTTTTTTTAACAAAGTCAGGGTTCATAAGGACAATGTGCTCGGACGGCCTGAAGACGGTTTCAAGATTGCAATGCAGGCACTCGATATCGGCCGTATCGGTATAGCGGCACAGGCCCTTGGCATCGGTATGGCTGCTTTTGAGGCTGCTGCATCCTATGCCGCCGAGCGCAAACAGTTCAACAAACCTATAGGGGCCTTTCAGGGGGTTTCATTCAAACTGGCTGAGATGAAGACACAGCTCGATGCGGCCCGGTATCTTATATACCGTGCTTCGGATCTTAAGGACAAAAACGAACCTTTCGGTGTGGAATCAGCCATGTGTAAATGGTACGCTTCCTCGGTTGCTATGCATGTGTGCCAGGAAGCCCTTCAGATATACGGGGGGTACGGATATGTAAAGGACCTCCCGGTTGAGCGTTTTTTCCGTGACGCAAAGATAACTGAAATTTATGAAGGCACGACCGAGATAATGAAGATAATAATCGGAAACTCAATTGTGAAGGAATATAGCAAGTTATAATATCTATGTTGAAAATTATTGTCTGCATAAAACAGGTCCCTCATACCGACAAGGCCAGTATCGACCCCAAAAAAGGGACACTCATCCGCGACAGTGTAGAGAGGATGATAAATCCTGATGACCTCAACGCCATTGAGATGGCCCTTACCCTTAGGGAGAGGTTTGGGGGTGAAATAACCTGCATAACGATGGGTCCGCCCCATGCCGAGGACATCCTGCGGGAGGCTTTTGCATACGGGGTCGACAGGGGAGTTCTGATTTCAGACCCTTGCTTTGCCGGTTCCGATTCCCTGATTACGAGCATGGTGCTCTCAAGGGCGATCGTCAAACTCGGGACATTTAACATAATCATCACGGGAGTAGAGGCAATCGACGGTAATACCGGGAGTGTCGGTTATCAGATTTCGGAATTTTTTAAGCTCCCACTTATAACGAAAATTCATAAAATTGATATTTTGGATGGCTCTGCGGTAATTGAACGCTTGTATGGACATGAATATCAGCAGATACGGGTTGACCTCCCGGTTCTTCTTTCCGTTAACAAGGAGACAAACAGGGTGCGCATCCCGGCGCTGGCAGCAATCAATGCATATTTCGATAATCCAATCGTTACGCTGACAATGGCTGACATCGGCGGGTCTGAGAAAGAATTCGGGATCAAGGGGTCACCGACGATTGTGATCAATTATGAATCTTTTCTTCAAAAAAGGGGACAGGAGCGGATTTCCGGGTCAACCCAGGAAAAGGTTGAGACCTTTGTGAAAAAATTAAAAAAACACAATATTTTACGTTACTAGGGGCCGGTACAACTATGCCGCACAGGATCAGGCAGGACATTAGACAGTATAAAGGCGTATGGGTTTTTATTGAAATTCAGGACCATGTGTGTGTTCTTGACGGGGCCCTGGAAATTTTGAGCAAAGGGCGCGAGCTCGCCGACCGGCTCGGAGAAAAACTTTTAGCTGTTATGCTTGGCCTTGATGCCGAACAGTACCTTCCCGTTGTCAGCCGCTATGGCCCTGATGAGATTATTTATTTTTCTCATCCATCGCTCAAGCATTATAACAGTGAAATCTTTCCGGAAATACTTGCCGATTTAATTGAAAGGGAAAAGCCGTCTATTTTTTTGTTCCCATCAACCGAAGCCGGCTCTGATTGCGCTCCCCGGCTTGCTATGCGTTTTTTTACCGGCCTGACCGCTCACTGTATTGACTTGGAAATAGCCGATTCTGAAGAATACGGGAACGGAATACTCTCGATGAAACGGCCCGCTTTCAGCGGGAATATGTTGGCAACGATCATTTGTCCCTATACTCGTCCCCAGATGGCGACAGTTCAGCCGGGTGTTTTCAGCAAGCGGGAAATATCGGGTTCATCGCCGGTTGTGATGCGTAGGGAATATGCCTACGACCCGGATAAGATGAGGATTGTTTCACTTAATCCGCCTTTACGCTGGAACAAACCTCATGTTCAGCTCGAAGAGGCGGAGATCATTTTTGCCGGAGGGAGGGGACTCTCTTCGAGGGTGAAATTCGACAGGTTGTTCGAGCTTGCGGAAATTATGAAGGGAGAAGTCGGAGCAACCCGCGTCCCGGTTTTTAACAGCTGGTGCGGTAAGGAGCGAATGATCGGACAGACCGGGAAAACGATCAAGCCGAAACTTTACGTCGGTTTCGGGGTATCGGGACAGATACAGCATACAGCATCAATAGTAGACTCAGACGTGATAGTCTCTGTTAATATAGACCAAAATGCACCCCTCAATGAAATTTCTGATTATGTAATTGTAGAGGATGCTTCTGTCTTTCTCGGTAAGCTGATTGAGCGGATTAAACGGGATATTGTTTGCTGAATGTATGGAAACCGATTACCAGCAATTAAAACCGATGCCGAATTCCCCGCCGACACTTTGATATAACACGTCCTTATCATAAATGTACAGGTACCGGGCATGGATGAAAACGGTTATCGCCTTGTAGGAGTATTGATATCCGAAGACCGCCTGTGCGGTAAAAGTGTTGCTTGTAAGTTTATAATTGTTGTTCACTTTTTCGATATAGAGGAATGACATCCCCGGCAGGAGTATCAGGACGAAATTACCCCAGCTGTTTTTCATGGAGGGGAGGGCCCATATAAGCCCGATTGACCCGTTGTGGCCGGTCATTTGGGCTTTGCCCATTTTGGCCCACGAGTAACCATATTCAAAGCGGATACCCGGCATCATGGCATGCCGTTTTTTTATTATCATATCAAGTCCCTGGTCAATTGCGAAATATCCATTGAATCCATAGGGGAGCACAGGATTGATTTCACCGAGGATCCACATGAATGATCCGGAAAATGAGAGCCGTCCATTTACCCATTTCTGGTCTATGGGAGAATTTGTTTCTTTGTCCTTATGTTCTGTAACCTTAAGTTTTTTCTTGTTCTTTTCTCCTGCTGTGTAATTTTTTTGTATTTCTAATATGGATTTCTTGTTGATCATTTTTCCAAGTTGCTTATTGATTTTGATATCCTCGGTGTAGCTTTCTGTAATAAATAGCTGGGTAATGTCCGGTCTTTTGATGGTGAACGTGCCGAATGAGTTGCTGAATATCACCTTTCGCTTTTCTTCCTTGATTAACTTTCCGACAAGCATAGACCCATCTTTCAATTTAATTGTGTCAGCGTCAGCAACGTGATAATCAAATATTGCATAAAGCGTAGTACATACGATTATGAACAAATGCCAAACTTTTACAAAATATTGTAATCTTTTTTTCATCGTAAGTAAAACAATAAGCCCTTAATTTTTTTAAAACATACAAATTTGAATTGATATATGAAATTTATCAGTGTTTTCAAGGATTGTCAAATTTATATTAAAGAAAATGTAACTATTCAGCAAATTTGTAATTTTTGTAATTACTGTGCTATTCCCAGCAATAATTCATGCGCACACGCTTCGCGTGCGCC
>JBFZEZ010000173.1:0-2760 GCA_041306585.1 Spirochaetota bacterium
ATGCATTATACTAATGCAACACATTCCATGAAATGTATATTTTATATCAATGGAAAAGAAATTGAAAAAATTTGGTTTTATATCTTGGTGGATCAGTTTAGGAACTGATCTTATTGCATCTCATGATTGCCGCACCCAGATCAGGCTTGCTAATTTTCTTGCCACGATTCTTTCATGTTCTTTTTTTGTGTATGCTCTCATTTATCTTTTTTTTGATTTGCCAATAATGTCATATGTTACGCTGGCGGTTGGTTTTATATTTATGACTATTCCCGTGGTCAACAGGCTGGGACATACCTATGCTTCCCGTGTATTCATGATGGCAATGGGGAATATTGTTGTTTTTTTTTATTCAATAATCTCCCCGGCCGAAATCCATGCGCACGAATTTTTTCTTCTCACGATTTCCTTTCCGTTTTTACTATTTCGCTTAGAGGAAAAGAAAACGATAATCGCGTGTCTTATTTTTTCAATAATTTGTATATCGCTCAACGAATTGCACCATGTCTATAATCATTTCGTAATTCTTCTGGTGCCTGATGAATTGATACAATCTTACGGGATTGTCAACTTATTTACACTTCTCCTCCTCCAGGTGGCCCTTGTGTATTATTTTTTTATGACTACAGGAAAATCCAGGGATGAATTAAATAAATCCCACGACGATCTCAAGGATACCACAGCACAGCTTGTCCATGCGGAGAAGATGTCGGCGCTTGGCGAGATAAGTGCAGGGGTCGCCCATGAACTCAACCAGCCCCTGAATATAATCAAAATTATTTCTCAGTCCCTCCTTCGTGATATAGCCAAAGGGCGTTTCAAGGTTGAGGATGTTTCTGGAGAGATGCCTGAGATCCTGAACCAGGTCGACAGAATGGCCGGGATAATTGACCACATGAGGCTTTATTCCCGGAAAACCGGCGGGACCCCGAATGAAAGACTGGATTTTAACGAAGTCATCAACGGCGCATTTACCTTCATAGAACAGCAGCTGAGAAATCACAATATTGAGGTGGTGAAGGACCTCTCCCCAAACCTGCCGGCTGTTGAATGCGACCGCGTCCGCATGGAGCAGGTTATTATGAACCTGGTCAATAATGCCCGTCACGCGCTTGAATCGACAGGGAGGGACAACCTCCGCATCGAGGTGCGCAGTTTTCCATCGTATGACGGCAACGATGCGATCGTAGAGGTGGTCGATAACGGTCCCGGTGTCCCGGATGTATTGAAAAATACTATTTTCAAACCTTTTTTTACCACGCGTGAAACGGGTAAGGGCACCGGCCTCGGGCTTGCGATCGTCTCGAAAATTCTCGAAGAACACGGGGCGACGATTGTGTGCGACAACACTCCCAGTGGGGGGGCAACGTTTAGAATGCGCATACCTTCCGCAGATATGAAAACCAATGGAGGCGCAGTATGAAAGAGATAAAAGTTCTACTAATTGAGGATGACGAATCGGCCCGTAATCAACTGGGAAGGGTGATTGAAAAAGAGGGATTTAAGGTCATCAGCGCAGAAAACGGCACATCCGGGATGAATATTTTCAAGTCGGAGTCACCGGAGATCGTTATCACCGATCTCGTTATGCCCGGTATGGACGGGCTCGAAGTCATGCGGAGGGTTAAAAAAATTGATGCGCAATCACAGGTGATCCTCATCACCGCGTACGGAGAAAGCGACACCGCGATTTCAGCCCTGCGCGAAGGGGCGCTTGATTACCTGAAAAAACCGATTGATTTTGACATGCTGCTTCTCGCACTCGGGCGGGCCCGCGAAAAGATTTTTGAACTGGAGCAATCTTCACCTTATCCGACTATACTTCTCGTGGATGACGATGACGGCGCACGTACGCGTTTCGAAAGGGAACTCGCAAAGGAGGGGTGGGAGGTCGTTTCTGCTGCCAACGGGTCTGAAGCCCTTGATATCTTCAAAGAAAGAAAAATCGATATTATCATCACCGACATAAAAATGCCGAAGATGAACGGCCTTGAACTCCTTCACGAGGTCCGGCAGATCTCTGACGATTGTGAAGCGATCATTCTCACCGGGTACGGAGACGAGTCGAGCGCGATAAAGGCCATGCGTGACGGGGCCATGAATTTTTTAAAGAAGCCGGTTGATCTCGATCAGCTTATCATATCCGTTGAAAAGGCCATGGAAAAGCTGAACATCGGCAGGGCCCTCCGTTTTCGTACGCGTGAACTTGAATTGGCCCAGACCATTATTGCCCAGATAACGAGCGGGCGTGAAATCATCATCAATCTACATGGGATTGGCGACGGCCCTGTGTATCAGTACGCTACGCGCCTGCTGGATACGCTCCCTCTCGGACTCATGGCAGTGCGAAAAGGGTGGGATATTGCATATGTCAACAAACACCTCTATAGCATCCTCGGGAGCGAGGCGAAAACGCTTGATGATACGGTGGTGGAAAAATTGAGGTCGCAACACGGGTGCGACATTAAAACTGACATGCTCAGGAGCATGGTTGGTGAGATGTTCAATGTTCCGGTGGGCGCTATACAGGAAAAAGAGATAGGTGAAGGATCGCGGGTGACGTTAGTGCAGGTCCTTGTTCGTTTTGAGGATAAGATGGAGAATGTGGTTTTATTGGTATTTCAATGTGGGTAGGATGGACAGGATTACAGGATGGACAGGATTGGGATAGGATTGGGACAGGATTACAGGATGGGCAGGATGGACAGGATGGACAGGATTGGGATTGGGATTGGGATAGGATTATAGCATTTCATGAAT
>JBFZEZ010000174.1:0-4016 GCA_041306585.1 Spirochaetota bacterium
TCATTCCCGGCCTCCATATGTCATTCCCAGCCTCTATATGTCATTCCCAGCCTCTATATGTCATTCCCGCGTAGGCGGGAATCCCATCTCGCAGACGTGAATGCAAGATCCCCCCGCTGCATTGCGTGCGCATTCACACCCTTATACAAGCAGGTACAGAAACTCTGCGGGTTCCCCGCTGTCATTGCGCCATTCATCCACGAAGGCAGTTTGAAGGAGCAGGGATTCGCCTTCTTTCAGCGTGATGCGTTCCCCGGACACGGTCAGGGACAGGGTCCCCCGCGTGACCGTTATAAACTCTCCCCCTTTATGCATAAGAAGGGCCCCCTGCACAGTCTTGTTCCCCTTGATCGAAACGGAATACACAGCCATCGGGGCGGGGAGACAATCAGCAAGCTGACGCGTGACCACGTCCCTGCTCGGTGACGTTATGCGAAAACCCTGACCGCACAAAACATACCCGGGGACCGCCACGGTTCCCTCGTCATTGCCGAGAAAAAAATCGACCGGCTGTTTAAACACATGCGAAAGGTTCAAAAGGGTCTGCAAAGAAGGGACAGTAATATCGTTTTCTATCTGTGAAACCGCACCGGAGGTGAGGGAGAGCTGTGAAGCCAACTCAGTCTGCGTCATCTTCATTTTTTTCCGGAGGTCCTTCACGCGTTCACCAATACGAAACTGCTCGGAAAGCTTCCTGTCTTCGAATACGACCGCATCATCCACTACCCTGAAATGATGGGTCTCGCTGTCCCGATACGACGGCCGCCCCTCAAGCTTGTCGACCTTGAGCTCGAATTGTCCGGCACTGGAGGCGTCCAATGAAAAAACAACCTGAGTTATATGAATAAGATTGGCAATAAATTCCTTCGAATGGGCATCCCTTTCGTAGGTCCAGTATGCAAGGGTTTTCAGATCATATAGTTTGGGACAGGTAAATGTAAAAAAATCAAGTACTACCGTCTCGTCTTTCCACAGTTCCTTCATCCCTGTGAGGCTGTCAAAAATATACATGCTGCCGCTCGTATATTTCTTTTCTATTTCATTCAAAACCCTGATAAATGATTTCATATCACGGGGGTTCTCGATACAATACATCTCATGTGCCCCATGGCCCTGCCCGTCCTGGTAAAATTCGAGAAACACCGGGTCACTGTTCCCCTTTCCGTGGGTGAATGCATCGATTAAAATGGTATTTCCTTTCTTAAAAAGAAAATCATACCTTTTGCAGATAGTGTTCGGAGAGACATTGAAACTGATGTATAAAACAATGTCCTTTGATTCCGCCCCGCTCACGGAAAAACTTTTAATGAAATATTCAACCGGTACACCCCTTGAGAGCTGCCATACGATATTATCACCCAGCTTATATCCGCCGGTAAGCTTGTCAAGATAGGGAATTCCGGTACTTCTCATTAATGTTTCCTTATATTTATTGTATAGTCCGCTTCACGGGTCAAAATGTTAGTAACACTATATTTGTGATTATAAAGTTATGCAATAAATAAATTAAGAAGTTTCGTTTTTTAACATGAATGCAATATTCGGGGGATCATATCTTATTCAACATACGCAACTCCCGCCTGGGTCAGTGAGTTCATATTTATCTTCAATGACGTTTTGTTCTGCAATGGAAAATCAATCACACGTATCGCGTGCTCCCATTTCTTCACCGAGGGTATCAGATGCACGAGCGAGTTGTCGGCCGAGAGAAAAAATTCTCGGTTGAGCTCGTTCCCTTCGCGCGTTGGGTGAAGTCCGAAATAAAGTATGTCAAGTTCAACAAGGTCATTGAAAAAATGGCTCCCCAGGGAGACATCGGGGATAAGCCCTTCATGCATCTCCGCGATCTCACCGAGCACGGAAACCGTGCTGATCTGTGAAAAACGCACGGGGATTCCCAGTGACGGTGTTGACGTTCCCCACCTGCCGGGCCCTATCAGCATTATCCTCATCTCTTTACTTCCCTGCATGCGGGTGAGATCTCCGATAACCTGCGCTATCGTATATCTGTCCTGCTCCGCAAGCTTTCCGTATACGGTCGGTACGATGTAGATCACGCGGTCTATACCGGCGGCAACGCTGTTGCCGATAATCGGGCCGAGGGTCTTGAATACGATCGACTCGCGGGCAATTTTCGACGGCTCTGCAACCGACTGGACCTCCATCTTGACCTGAAACGGCCTGCACTGGAGCAAGTTGATGCGGTAGTCATTCCCGCCGTGGAAATTGACGGTGAATTCAATATCAACCGGATTGTTATACGCCTTCTGCAGTGTATCAAGCATCCCCCTGAAGTCGGCCAGAAACACTGGATTTGCCAGCAGGGGTTCAAAGGTCAGCACGCGTGAAAAAACATTTTTACTGCCGTATTCGACCGCGCGCTTTTCCATTTCAACGTCCCGCGTGGTAAACATGTCGAGTGGAAGCTGCGGGATGTCCGCAGCGATTTTTTCGAACTGTTCACTTCCATACCGGTTTGCCTTTAGGTCTATAATGTCGACTTTCTTCTGCGAATATCGGTTGATCTCCGAAAAATCATGTTCTATACGAAGCGATGGTGCGTTCAGGGCGACGATGCGGGTATAGTCATCGTCAGTGCGGTCGACTGCGCGTGTGCCCAGTCCGAACACAATACGCATCATCCCCGAGGCGGGGTCTATGCGCTTGTCCCAGCAGTACGGGTTGAATGAAAATCCGACACCCGCCATGTGGGGAAAATAATATTCCCCATAGCTGTTGCCGGACACGCGCTGGACAAGCAGGGCCATCTGTTCGTCCTTGTCGAGCAGGCCGCGTGTCTTCCTGTAGGAAAGGGCGTCGATGCTGATGGTACTGGCGAAGATGGTCCTCACTGCGCTTACAAACTCACTCAGCCTTTCTTCGGGTGTGCCCTGGTTCGCAAGAAAAACCGATACATATTTTCCCGAGAAGGAGTTGCCGTAGGCGTCCTCCTGCAGGCTGCTCGAACGCACGATGATGGGTGACTGCCCGAAGTAGTTGAGCATCTCCACAAATTGCTGAAGGATCGAATTGGCAAAAACGCCCTTATGTATAATTTCATTGGTCTCTTCAATACCTTCCCCGAACGTCAGGGGATTGCTTATTTTTTTCCTCCTCCACCAGCACTTGTTTCTCACCAGGAACGTGTAATACACATCAGAGCCGACAAAAAATGAATCATGCACTTCGAGCCGCGATGCAAGCTCAGGGGACTGTTTTTTTAAGATAGCCTGCGCCAGCAGCATCCCCGCAGTCTTCCCGCCGACAAGCCCTGTGCCGATCATCCTTTTACCGATATCGAGCAAATCGTTCAATTCAAGATACTTCATGGCGAGCTCAAACCGTTCATCATTGGTTCGGGCTATCACCATTTTTATAAGACGCTCTTTCCATGACGTCCTCTGGTCGGGGGGGATGTTCCTGCACTGGTCGGGCTCACAAAGTTCCTGTGCGGTCCTGAACGTCTGCGACCAGTGGTCGAGGCGTTTGACGGTAAAGTCAAGCCACGGCTGCTCAATACGCGACAGGATTTCAGACGTGATGACGCTTTCGGTCACCGGGTAAAACGACCCCGATTCTGGCCCGGTGCGGTCCCAGCGGTGGAGCATGTACATGGTGTTCGAATGGCGTTTGAAAACCTTAAGCGGGTGGAGGTAGAGTTCATCATTGTACCGGTATACATCGATGACAACCTGCGCCGTGTTATGAATATTTTTCAGGGCGTGGGACGCGTTGTGGTTCCTGATCAGGGCAAAATACGTGGCCGTGTCGAGGTCATAGAGATAGGGACACGTCAGCATGAAAAAATTCGACAGCATGACATCGGAATACCAGTCTGCGGCAAGGTCCGTGAGGCAATCAAACACGTAGCATGCCCCCAGGCCGTGATTTTCAATCACATTGAATATCCTGGTCAGAAAATTTTCAAAACCGATATCAGGATTGACCTGGAAAATTTCTGCGTTGACTTCAGGGATTTCGGCGAGAAGGTCTTTATGGTCGGCAAACCTGAAATA
>JBFZEZ010000175.1:0-3833 GCA_041306585.1 Spirochaetota bacterium
CCGGTGAGGAGCTTGAGAGCTTCCTCATCGAATCAAACGCCTCGTCCGAGTGCACGCGTTCATTGCTCACCTATCTCCTGCGCGGTGAACTGGTAATGCCGCGCATAACGGTTACCGAGCTACCCCTCGAGCAGGTCATCCCCGACCCGGTTCCGGATGAAGAGCGTATCAGGCTTATGAATAAATTGAACCGCGCAGCGAAAATTTTAAAAAATAAAAGGGAGAAACTCCATTGATAAGCGAATGTTTTCTTCACTGCAGGGGCATCGGCCCCCGGACGAACGAACATTTAAAACAGGCGGGTTTTTCGACATGGGACGACTGCATCAGGGGGAGTGAAACCCTCCCCCTCGGCGGCAAAAAAAGAAAATCGTTCATCGACGATATCATGATGAGCAAAGAGGCCCATGAAAGCGGAGACATCAATTTCTTTCTCACCAGGCTCCCCACGAGCGAACACTGGCGTATTCTTTCACTCTATCACGATCGTGCCACATACTTTGATATCGAAACAACCGGGCTCTCGTGGGGATACAGCCACGCATCGGTGATCGCCGCATACAAAGACGGCGAGGTGCACCGCTTTGTCTATGGCGAGAACCTCGACGATTTTCTTTTACTCCTTGATGCATCTACCATGCTCGTTTCATTCAACGGAAATTGTTTCGACGTGCCGTTTATCGAAAAGACATTCAATATTCCGTCCATCGGCCGCCCGCACCTCGACCTTCGATGGGTGGCATATCACCAGGGATACCGCGGCGGCCTTAAGGCCATCGAACGCGAGATCGGCATCAGCCGTCCTGAAGCCATCCGCGATGTAGACGGCCTCGAGGCTGTCGAGTTGTACTACCGCTGGCAGGCGGGCGATATGGATGCCCGTGAAAAGCTCATCGAATATTGTTCCGCTGACGCGGTGTCTACGTATCAGCTGGCGATGAGGTTGCTGGGGGAGATTTCTTCACTCTGTCATTCCCGCGCAGGCGGGAATCCTTGAATAATTGCATGAAGTTAAAGTGAATTAGTATAAGAAAGATTGATGTCTGCATTATGGTAATAGTATTGATAAAAGAATAAGGGACCTCCCCCCTGCTGTCATTCCCGCGCAGGCGGGAATCCTTGATCGAATAGGAGTGCAATTTTTTGGAAAAAAAATACTTTATATATATTCTGACAACCAAAAAAAATGGCCCATTATACATAGGAATGACAAATGATTTAATTCGTAGAATTTATCAACATAAGAATAATCTAATCGAAGGTTTTACTAATAAATATAATTTGCATAGTCTGGTTTATTATGAACAAACTGGTAGTGTTGAAAGTGAAATTATGCGTGAAAAGCAGATAAAGAAATGGAATCGGCAGTGGAAGATTAATTTAATTGAAAAAAAGAATCCTGGATGGGATGATTTGTATGATGTTTTGATCAATAGTCAGAGACAGAAGGATCCCCGCCTGCGCGGGGATGACAGAGTGGAAGAGACAGAAGGATCCCCGCCTGCGCGGGGATGACAGAGTGAAAGAGACAGAAGGATCCCCGCCTGCGCGGGGATGACAGTGATAGGGAAAGTGCAAAAAATAATCCACATCGACATGGACGCATTCTTTGCGTCCGTTGAACAACGCGACAACCCGTCCCTGAAGGGAAAACCCGTGATCGTCGGCGGCAGCCCGGATAGCCGTGGGGTCGTGTGTGCCGCGTCGTATGAGGCCAGAAAATTCGGGGTTCATTCGGCAATGGCATCGAGCAGGGCATACCGTCTGTGCCCGCAGGGGATATTTATTCGCCCGCATTTCGAAGCGTATGAAGAGGTATCAAACCAGATTCGCGAAATATTTATAGATTACACCGATCTCGTTGAACCCCTTTCCCTTGACGAGGCCTATCTTGATGTGACAGAAAACAAAAAAGGGATGCGTTCGGCGACTATGATTGCCCAGGAGATCAGAAAACGAATAGCAGATCAAACACACCTCACAGCCTCTGCCGGTGTTTCGTTCAACAAATTTCTCGCCAAGGTTGCTTCAGATTATCACAAGCCGAACGGTATAACCGTCATAACACCTGACCAGGCTGACGCATTTATCGAGGCTCTGCCAATCGGAAAATTTTTCGGTATAGGTAAGGTCACCGAGAAAAAGATGCTCGATATGGGGATAAAGACCGGGCGCGATCTTAAGCAGTTGACGCGCGAGCACCTTCTGGAGCTTTTCGGCAGATTCGGCGTGTTCTATTATGACATCGTACGGGGTGTCGATGACCGCTCTGTGTGCCCGTACCGGGTCCGTAAATCGTACGGCAGGGAAACAACCCTGAGCGAGGACATCACCGATATAGATATGATGCTTTCTATCCTTGATGGAATAGCCCTGGAGGTGAGTGAGTCCCTGATCAACAGTGAAGTGAAGGGGCGGACCATCACCCTCAAGATTAAATATTTTAATTTTACATCCGTAACGAGAAGCGTCACAATCGATCATTATACCGACGACAGCAGCATTATCATGGAAAATGTCAGAAACCTCATCAGGGCTACCGAGGCGGGGAAAATCAAAGTCCGCCTCCTCGGGATTTCCATATCGAACCTCGATATAGAGGAAGATGCTTCAGAAGTTGATGGTGACTGCCAGCTTTGTTTTCCTTTTTAACTTAATTTCTGATTTGTTATTGATAATTATTTCGTCTTTTGATAATATTTAGTCATGCATATTCCTTTATGTTATAAAAGTTCACTTGTCATTCCCGTGCAGGCGGGAAATCTTAATTTACTACATAAAGTTGATTCGATCATTGACTTGCTTTATTTGAGTTAGGCTTTTTTTCAGATTGGGGAATCGGGTATATACCCGATTCCCTATGAAATTGGTACTCTAAAAAAAAATTAAGGATTTATTTCCAGGAGTGTATACCCCATAATGGCCCAATCCCCGGATTCTAATAATCACGATAATGATGAGCGCGGCCTGCTTACAGACCAGGATTGGAATTACTATGGTTTTTACAATGATGATTATGAAGAATATGTCCCAGGCCCGGGTGAAGAAGGATTGCACGTTCATAAGAGAAAACGGGGCCCGCTCAACAACTTCCCCCCTGTAGAGAATGTTTTCCCGGCTTTTTTCCTGTTTCTTCTTTTTTTTGCTCTGAGCCTCATATTCTGGTACACGCCTTTGCATGACGAGCTCTGGGCGAGCAGGGACACCGTGTTCAATAAGCATGAGTGGTGGAGGGCAATCACATCAATAATGGTCCATGCGAATGGCGCCCATCTCCTTTCGAATGCCCCCTTGTTTGTTATCTTCGGGTGGCTTTTGCGGTCGTATTTCGGTTATATTCTTTTTCCATTTATAGCGTTCCTGGCGGGGATATCTTGTACACTTGCGACCCTTTTTTTTTATGAATCCACAGACAGGCTTATCGGGGCTTCAGGCATGGTTTACGCGATGGTGGCACTGTGGCTTGTTTTTTATGTCAGGTATGATGTAGATCATAGCGTTCCGATCCGCATTGTCCGTGCCCTTGGGTTTTCCCTTATCATCATGTTCCCGACGATGTATAATCCTGAAGTGAGTTACCTTGCGCACGCATTCGGGTTTATTTTCGGCTTGATTTATGGGATCGCAGCAATTCCAATGGTTTCAGTTATACCGGATACTGCACCATCCAATGATAAAGATGATTTCCCGTCTGCCCTGACATGATATGAGCGGGTAGATGTATGTGTCGAGTGTATAATGAATTTAAGCAGGAAATTATTCAGTATGAACAAAACCACAATCGATATCCTCCATTATCTTTATTACAACAGTTCAGATTATGACTTCGTGAG
>JBFZEZ010000176.1:0-5265 GCA_041306585.1 Spirochaetota bacterium
AGGACCTGTCATTATCACACCAAAAATTATTGGTGCGGTCTCACTTTCCGCAACTCAGGTTATGCTAACCTATTCTGAGGACGTTGACCCTGCAACAGCGGAGGACCCCGCCAACTATGCCTATGATGCAAACGCTTTTGGCAGCGATATAGATTCAGTTACACTGCAGAGTGACAATTCCATGGTTCTTGTGGTTTTTGCTGCAGGACTTTCCATTGGCACGCATACAATCAAGGTACAGAAAGTCCAGGACATCGAAAATAATAGTATAATTGAAAATAACATTGATAATACCCAAAGCTTCACTGTATACCCTCCATCGAGCACTCCCAGACTCGTGGGAGTTGTAGCAATTTTTTCAGATGCTTCCGAGACCCGGTTGATGCTGACTTTCTCGGAGAATGTTGATTCTGCAACCGCACATGTTTCAAGTAACTATGCCTATGACACTAACAGCTTTGGCGTCAATATAACTTCAGCCGCGCGTCAGAGCAACAATGCCATGGTGCTTGTGGTATTAACACCCGGCCTTTCCAGGGGCGCTCATGAAATCAAGGTGCAGAATGTCACGGACTTGATTGGAAATAGTATAATCACAAACGGCATTGATAATATTCTATCCTTCATGGTTTATCCTCCAACCGGATTAACCGAAGGGCCGATTTTCACAGATCCTTTCAGTGATGGAACAGAATTTTCAATGTTTACCAAATATGATTCAAAAATATACCTGGGTACAAATAATACGTCCGCGAAAATTTTTGAAATGAATTATGGAATGAACATGATCAATACCATATTACTTGACGCGGATGGTACGGTGGGAAGCCCCATTCAGGACTTTGACGGATACGGATCGTTATACAGCAGCACAATATACGGTATTGACACGATTTATTCCGCGTGCGCCGACGGGGCCTCAACCCCTGATTTGACCGGTCCAGCATGCAGCGCAGCAGGCGGAACGGAAACCATGTTCATCGGCGGGTTGAATACCGCGGGTAATTATAAGTCATACTGGATAACAAATAATGTTTCGACAACATCCACAACATTTACCTTTACTGAACAAGAGAATCCTGATGTAAGTGGCGGCGTCTATGCATATAGATCGACAGTTTTCACCCTTTTTAAAGATCAGCTGTGGAACCATTTCGGTGCGGAAAATGGTGGCGGCGGCCGCGGAGGAAGGGTGTGCATGAAAACCACCGGTTGTAATGATGGTACAATTTTTTTGAGCGGGGTTCAATTAAGCACTATACATAGAATAAAAAGGATTGGGGCCGATTTAACAAATAATTCGTTACGCAACGGATCATTCCCTAATAACACATTTGGGGGTCAAGTCCCTGCTGAAACTCGTGTACTGAACGCAATCAACGTATCATATGAGCATGATAATGACGGTACGGGTGGAAATGAGAGTCAGCTATATATCGGCAACGGCGGATTTTATGCAGGCACACTGGGCTCCCCGCGCACCGGATCCTCGGACGGCGGCATTGTACGTACCACATTGGCATATTCAACCCGCAGCAGCCTTCCCCTGAATTGTCCTGCAGACACCTCCGGCTGTTCCACCTATTGGGAGGATGTTACACCAGACACCAACAGTGTTTGGAACAGCTTTGTCTCGATCATGCTTCCGCAGAATTCGAACGTGACCGGTGCAGCCAATTGCGGGACGAGCTCCATTGAAATGGACTGCGTTGTGCCGTATAATACATTCACACCTTCAATGAAAGCAATTCCCTATATGCGCACAGCGCCAAATGGAGATTTATATATGTTAAGAAACGCGTGCAGTTCTCAAATCGCATGCTTAAATGGAAAAGCTGATTGCGATTTCCGCACAGTAAAACAGACCTGTCTCCCGGGTTCTGAGGTGCCCCAACTCTGGATGATGCCGAAAAATTGCGGTACCGCCGCTGACTGCTCGACAAAATGGAAACTTGTCGCTGAATACGACACTACAGGGAAAAGTTCAATGCAAGGCAATGTTGCCGGCTGCGGGGCTGCACCGAATAAATGTCAGGGAAACACACAGGCTACTCTGATTGAATTTGTCGGCAATTACCTCTATATCGGATTTGATAACCCGACGTATGGTGTCAATCTCTGGCGCACCGATATGAGTGATGTCATTTCCGGAAATATACCTGCCGAAGCTTCGTTTGACCTGGTAAATGATTTCGGATTTGACGGAACACTGACAAACACTAAAATATTCAATCATATTACTTTTAACGACGCATCAATAGACTGGCTCCTGATTTCAGCCGGGAATGGGGTCGCGCCGGTTAAAGTGTATCGCACTTCGAATACTACTGAATAAATATGCCTTCATGCAAGAGGGGGGCTCTGACCCCAAGAGGGGGGCTCTGACCCCAGGGGACAATGGATCGGACAAAAACTCCAGAAACAGGACATTGCCATAAAGCTCAATGTAATGTTTTTCCATAATGTCTCCAAAAGTAATAGACCATTAAAGGAAAAACAAGCAGCTAATTTGAGGCAATCCTTTTTTATGTAACCGTTTCAGCTAAGGGAGAGTCATAATTTAAAAATCTTCAATCTTCACTACTATTGTTCTCTTTCTCACCAGCATCACTCTTGAATACTAAAAGGCCGATAAATAAAAGAGCAAAGACGGTAAATCTAATTACCAGGGTAACCATTGCCCAATCCTTACACAGCATCCAGTGCGCTAATATAATTAAACAAGAATACAGTAACATGCCGATTGAGAAAAAATGGAGCTGTTTTCCCCATTTCGATTCTGAAAACACTGCAAAACCACCAATAATTATAGTTATGATTGTCAGAAATTCAGCACCTAAAAAGTAGACATAATAAAGTGGCTCTGTCGTCAAATCAGGAACCCTTCCTGATAAAGCTAAATAAATCCATGTTGCCAGCATGGTTACTCCTATAAAAAATGAGTAGAGAGATGTGAGTTTTCTGGAACTCATAATTTTACTCCTTTTATTTAAATTTAAAAAGTTTCTTCCAAGAAACTTTAAAATTATTTATATATACAAATAATAATATCAAAATAGGGTTTTGTCAAATATCCAACTAAAAAAACATAGCATACATTTTCATAATTGCAAGCATTTAAGATTCATAATTAAAATTTCAAGGAAACAGGTCAAAAATCGCGAGGATTACGTGCTGTTAATGATAGGAGAATGAATGATAGGACATGGATGTCCTTATGCCGTGAAGGCCACGGATGGCCGAGAACGGCCGTGCGGGAGATAAAACTGGTAATGATGGTATTGCCTATTTTTTTATTGCTGGAAGTGGATCTCACACTACAAGATTTTGAGGGTGTACTTTCGAAACAATAAGCTTTTCTCGGGACTGAAATCGTTCCATGCTATTTCACCATCTTCTTGCTGATCTCGTCGAGTTCCACACCCAGTGTTTTTAATGATTTTGAAGAGTTCCCGATCTTGGATGACATGGAGACTATGTCACTGGATAAGTTTGCGATCTCCACGATGGTTTTGCTCGACTCTCGGGTGGCGAGACGCTGTTCGTGCGTGGCGTTTTCTATTGTCTTGCTTGATTGATTGAGCATTTGGTTGAGGCTGTTTATGGTCTTGATGGTGACGTCGATGTCTAAAATCAGGTTGCCAACTTCGAAAATTATCTGTTTGATCCTGCCGATCGATTCGTTTAAATTGCTCATTGAGTTGTACGACTCGGTAATCTGGCTGTTGCTTTCGTCCATCAGCTTCTGGTTTTCGACTATAATTTTTTCGATTTCTTTCGCGTTTCGTGTCGTAGCATCGGCCAATTTTGATATCTCCTCGGCAACGACCGCGAATCCGCGTCCGGCCTCGCCCGCGCGCGCAGCTTCAATGGCTGCATTCAGGGAGAGGAGGTTCACCTGGTCAGCAATGTCATTGATGACCGATATGAAATTGGACATGGCACGACCTTTTTCCTTGAGGGTCGTGAATCTGTTCATGGTATTTGTGATCTGCACTGCGGACTGTTCAGAAAAATTCGTCACTTCGGCGATACTATTGTTGATGGCTATTGAGTGAGACTGCACCTTATCGTTGATTTTTTTTAAATCTTCAACCGAATCCACTGTTATCCCTATTTCATCATAGAGCGATTTGGCAATGTCGCTTATCGCCTCAGCGTTCGACGAGAGCTCCTCGAGTGATGCGGCAATTTCCTCCAGTGACGAAGCCTGTGTCATGGAAATTTCATTCAGGTGGTTGGCCACATCGTCCTGGCTTGATGTTTCGACCTGCATGACATCGATCGATTTCCTGATTCCCTGGGCCATGCCCATGAGGTTTGTGAGATTTTTAACCGATTCGGTGTTTTTCTGGATCGCGAATTCGAGGAGCTTACGCGCTGCATAAGCCCCGGTCATTGCTCCGATACCGACCCAGAAGTAAACGAGGTATCGGACGATAATATTGCTCTTCGGCGGAGGGGGAATCAGTTCGGGTCGCAATTGAAAAAGTACTGTCTGGGAGATTATAATCATGATCAGGGTGTAAATCGATATTTTCCGGTCAAAATAAAATATGCTCAGGGCAAGCGCAATATAATGTGCGGCAAAAAGTTCCTGTGCCCCGTAAATGATATATTGGAATACCCACAATGCGACTATAATACCTGTAATTGCTATATAGCTCGAAACAATTTTATTTTTTGTTCTACTGGATAAAAAATAAGCACTTCCTACAATCACCATCAAGGCGAGAAATTCAATGGCAATGCTTTCCAGGGTTAAATAGCTTGATCCTTTTCCTGTCAGCTTTATGGCCACTGTCGCTACATTCGCGAGGAGGGTGATTGAAATCATTGCCTTGAACAGTCGCTTGTTGTTTTGTGTTATTATATCGTTAAATATGGCGTTTGCGGTTATATCAGAAGATAAATTTTTATACCGTGAAGCGGTTTCGTCCCCCCGGCTTTTTTTACTCTTAAAAAGTGTCATCTAATTGTACTCTTCTAAATCAAATTATTATTTAATTTAAGCATACTTTAATGGATTTGTCATCTTTTTTTTTATTGAAAATTTAAAATGATCTGAATTCAGGCAGGCCCTTGAGGCCATACCGGTTCTCGGAAGTTATGTAAATTTTGGAAAGGTATTTTTTGACGAATTTAAATAGGGTTTCCTGAAATGGTCAAAGTTCGGGCTTTCCCCAAAATCTATACTATTTATGGCTTAAGTTCTGGGCCATATCATTTCCTTTTAACAAGGACGATGGTGACATCATCGATGCA
>JBFZEZ010000177.1:0-3937 GCA_041306585.1 Spirochaetota bacterium
ATTTTTGAAATATTATTCTAAATAAAAAAATATCTTTTAAAGAGCCCCCTAAATCCCCCGGAGGGGGACTTGAAGAATATTTCTATATGAAAAAAATAATATTAAAATGCCATAATTTTTAGGTATCGTTCATTTCTTAAAGCCCCCCTCCGGGGGGTTGGGGGGCCAATGAAGTAAAATTGAAATTTTCGTTTAATTCAAGTCATGAGTTAACCCGAAAAATAATCCGCTCCCCCCAAAAAAGAGCTGTATTCGTTCATTCCCGGGGGGATGAAGATATTCTTCATTCAGCCCGGTTTTTGAGTAAAGAGTACTTTTTGAAAAATGTAAAACAGAAACGTATTGACATATAGTATTATATTTGCAAGGATCACTCCGTTTTAATTAAAAAAGATTATATGTAACTGCATGAGTTATATTGATATGTCAAGATTTTATACTTGGTAATTGGAATTGATAATCGCTTTTTTACCAACTATTAGTATCGGGATATGTCAGCCAAATTTTTAGTTAACTTCTAATTTCAAATAAATGAAGGGAGCACAAGAATGAAAAAATGGTCCGTCTCAATTATAACAATTGTACTGCTATTAACAGGTATAATAATAGCTTTCCCATCTCATCAGGCTGAAACCAAGGACAATATTATAAATTTTGTTGTAATATTCCCTGGAGGACCTGATTCCAAGGTTGAAAGTGACAACATCATTAACCAGTTTACTATGAATCTCTCCAAAATTACCGGAATAAAATCCAGTCAGCTTAAAGGGGCATATTTCAATAATCTGGCACCGGCAATTTCATTTATAAAAACAAGCCCGGATTCATTTATAATGGGATCGCTTGGATTTTTTCTTGCCAATAAAAAATCAGCAAAACTGGTCCCATTGGCGACAATAAAGCTCAGCAATAAAAGCCCTGAAAAGTTTTTTTTAATGGCTAAAAAAGGCCGTTTTGAAAACTTTAAACAGATGAAAGATAAAAAAATATCCGGGAATGTCCTTTATGAAGATGAAAAATTTTTAAATAAGATTATTTTTGACAATAAAGTTAAAGCTGGAACTTTTTTTACATTGATGCCCAGTCAGCGGCCCCTTTCAGCCCTCAGGCAACTCGGCAAGGGGACGGTTGATGGTGTATTGTTAAACAAAATGCAATATGACAGTCTGAAAACCCTTCCAATCTTTAATGATGTTGAATCGGTATTTACATCCGAAGGCGTTCCCCCGCTGGGCATGATGATGGTGGATACCCCTCTCACAAATTCAGTTAAAGATAAAGTTGTAAATGCACTGACAAAAATGTGCGATCTTACTGATGGGAAGGAAGTTTGCAAAAATTTTGGATTGAGCGGATTTGAAGCCGTTCAGACTGGAGAACTCGATGAAGTCATTAAGAAATTTGATAGCGATAAGTAGCCTGGCCCTTTCCATCGGCTGTGCAACCGTTCCACGGAGCATGGTTCCGATGAGCCTGGATCCATTATTGATCCCTGATTGGTCAGGTGCGCGAATCGCGTCCTTACCGATTGCAGATCGGCCGCAGGACCTTGTGAAATTTGTCTGGGCATTAAGTAACAGGCCGGCATCCCTAGAACAGAAGCAGTTTACCCTCAGGCTTGCGCAGTATGCTTACAACAAGATGCCGAATGATAAAATTGCAGCGTTGGCAGTGTCTCATGCCGCTTTCATTTTGGCTGATGATGAAGACTCATCAGGGAAGAAGCTGGATGCCGCTGAAATAGGTGTAAAAGCTGCTGAAGGGGCCGGGTATAATGATAAAGAAAAGGACCCTGTTGCCGCATACTATTACGCAGTAAATTTGGGTATTATTGTGCAGATTAAAGGCCTTTTCGCCCTGGGAAAACTCCCCGATATCGTGGAAGCTTTAAAAATTGCAGTAAAGACTCCCGATACCGACATGGGCGGTCCTCTCCGCACTATCGGTATGTTATATCTCAAGGCCCCTGCCTGGCCGCAGGGGATCGGCGATATTGATCTTGCCCTTGAAAACCTCGAAAAAGCCGCAAAGGAATATCCAATGCAGCCCCAGAACTCATTTTTTTATGCTGCTGCTCTCATCGAAAACGATAATAAAGTCGAAGCCCGCGGTTATCTGGAGACGGCCAAGAAGATGGCAGTGCCTGAAATTTGGGGGACATGGTACGCAAAGAAATGGATAGATGAGATACGGGCATATCAGAAAAAAGCTGCGGATTAAATCTTTAATTCATTCCCGCATTTGCGAGAATGACAAAAGTAGTCTACTTTAATCGGTCAAAATTTTTTCGCAATCTCCATTCCCAGATAAAACGCCCGTTTATTCCTATCAAAATCCGGAAATTGGTCTTCTACTACTTTCAGTATGGCCTTTTCCGATACCGGTATTCTGCCGAGGGCGAATGCGATGCCAAGGGATATGGTATTAACCTGTTTAAGGGAATTAAAATGTGTGCGGGAGAGTTCATCTATATTAAAAATGTGAATATTCGAAGTGAACTCTTTCAATGAAGAATATATTGATTCTTTTTCCGGATACGTAAAATCGCCTATTCGAACATGAACCGGAACAAGCGGATAATCATTGATTATAGCAATAGAATCTTTATTTAAATAACGGGCATGCCGGAGGGCCTCAAGGGGCTCCATTGCAATCATCATGTCTCCCCCGCCAATCGGGATCAATCCTGATATCGCATTTCGCTCGTTATATACTTCACCGGGTTCCAACCCAAAATATCTCACATTTGAAGTGACGATGCCTTCACGCTGCGCCCCCCCTCTGCGTTCAGCCCCGACAACATTCAGTCCTTGCTCAATAGCAGCCTGTTTCAAAATTGTACCCAGGGAAATGGTTCCCTGTCCGCCGATCCCGCAAATGAGAATATCGTATCTGATCATAATGCTTCCCCCGATTTTTTCAGGGGTTGAGTCCTGTGTATCTCCACCCGAGTAATTGCTGAATTGGGGCAGAGATCACGGCATGCACCGCATCGTATGCATGCAGCTTCTTCAATAAAATAATGAAAATCATCCTTTTTTTCTTCCCTGCGAATCGCAGGACAGCCGAATGAGACATAGCATTCGTTGCACTTTTGGCATCGTCCGGGTTCAATCTGGTAATATTCCTCCTGAAAAGGATTCCCGCCTTTTTTCCTTCTCCCTGCCTGGAGGGCGCATTCCTGTTCGGCAATGATAACCCGTACACCTGTTGTTTGCCGCAGCGCGTCTTTAACTGCCAGCATGGTTGCCTTGATGTTGAACGGGTTGACGGTCCTTACATAATTGACACCGATTGATTTTAACAGACCCTTAATGTCAACGGGTTTCATCCTGTTCCCCTGTACATCAATGTCCGTTGAGGGGCTGGGCTGGTGGCCTGTCATCGCGACCCATTTATTGTCGAGAATTACAAGCACAAGGTCTGCATTCTGCTGGACCGCATTAATGACATTCGGAATACCCGAATGAAAAAAGGTGGAGTCTCCAACGTATGCTATCACTTTTTCTCCATCAATCTTTTGGAGCATCCCCTGGGCTATGCCGACCCCGCAGTTCATGCATGTTACCCAGTCAAAAGCGCTGAAAGGGGGGAGACATGAGAGTGTATAGCAGCCTATATCCCCCGCAAAGATTACCTTCCGCTCAGATGCCTTTACAATTGAATAAAGGGTAGCGCGGTGCGGGCACCCGATGCAGTAGGCCCCCTGACGCGGTGGGATGTTTCTGGTGAGCTTCTGGTGGTATTCCGAAGCTTTTACAATTCGATCCGGGAGTTTCTTTTCCAGTTCTTCACCCAGAATGCTGGAAATTACATCAACGTCAAGTTCTCCATATTCAGGAAATATTTTTTTGCCGATTATCGGGATAGCGGTGTTGGTATCATAGAGGAGTTTTTTTATCTGAAATTCCATAAACCCTTCAAGATCTTCTACAAT
>JBFZEZ010000178.1:0-6452 GCA_041306585.1 Spirochaetota bacterium
TATTGTTAATCCCGCCGCTGATCGAAGAAATAAGGAGATAGGCAAATCCGATCAGCGCACCGATGCTAATAGCTAAAATGATGAGGGACATCCGAATGGTACCGCTTATGATCTCATCGAACATTTTGTCCGAGGCCTCGCCCTCCTTCGAGAACGAATTAACAAGATTGATTACATGCTCTATCGCCGTTTCTTTTGCAGCATCGATCTCAGCATCCATCTTCCTGACCTGGTCAGTGGTCTCCCCCCCTGACTGCTTCAAAAGTACGATGAGCGCGTCATATTTATTGATATATGCCTCATATTCCTTTGCAAACTGTTTGGCCTGGTCCCTTTCATAATCGGTGTCCACTAATTTGTTAACAGTTTCAATATTCTTTTTTGCGCTCTCTTTTTCTTTTTCATACAGTTTCCTGTTTTCTTCGAGATTTCCATTGATTATAGCATCCGCAAACACCGTATAGAGATCAGCTATATCGGTATTGATCTGCAAGAGCGCTTCAGAATCCTCATACCGTTCCGCCCCCTCGTCCTGCAGGTCCCTGAGTTCATAAAATTCCAGAATAAAGTATCCTGATAAACCGGCAAGGACGACAACGACAAATATCATTGTGCCGATAAGTTTTGCTTTAATTGTCCAGTTTTTCACATTGAGTTTCATTGCTCCCTCCAAAAAATTTTATAAAAAATTACTCATCCTTATTTCCGCTCATATTATGCAGTTCATCTTTCGTAAAAATCCTGTCAACGTCGAGCACGATGATGAGCTTCCCGTCGATTTTCGTTATCCCCTTCACATAATCCCCCTTCCCCTCCTCGGCAAAATGCGCCGGGTCCTGTATCTGGTCAGGTGTTATATTCATGACATCCTGCACCGAGTCCACGATGAGCCCGATCAGCTGGCCGGGGTATTCGATTAATATTATAACCGTGTTCAGATCGTAATCGCGAGGATCAAGTTTGAACTTGATCCTCGTGTCCACCAGTGGAACGATCGTCCCCCTTAAATCGAAGACCCCTTTCATATACGGGAGGGTATTCGGCACATGAGTGATCTCCCCGAGGTACATGACCTCGCGGGCCCGCATCACCTCGATTCCGTAAATCTCACTCCCGATGCTGAAGGTGACGTACTGCCTCTCGTCGTTACGCAGGTTATGCGACAGCTTCACAGCCCCCCTTCCTTCCACATGCGTATCGGATGCAATATTGACCGTATTCATGCAACACCTCTAAGCACTTAAAATTTTTATGATATCTTCCTTCTCATCCGCTCTTTCAAAACAATGATTTTTCACAACACATTCATCCGTGCACCCCTTTTCATCACAGAATGCATTATTAAACACAATGATCCTGATTCCCGAATCGATCTCCCTGATGCGGCAGCAGACCCTGAATTCATTTCCAAAACAGTGTTCACTATCAACAATCACTACGTCAGGTTGCAGCTTCTCAATTGAAATAATTGCCACTTCCGAATTATCCGCTGTCCCCACAATTTTCATGCCATTCATAGGGGAAATACGTTCTATAAGCTCAATCCGCACTAGCGGAGAACTTTCAATAATAAAAATTTTCATTTTATATCCTGATGAAAAAGAGACAATGAGGAAAGGCCCCCCCTTTCCGAAAAAACCATGAGAACGATATATGAATTATGCTCACTTCAAGTGATTTATTCAATAGGGAGAAGAAGTAAAAACAATGTGGATTAATTACAGGGGTTTTTTGTAGGTAAAAATATTACAGAGGCTAACATACAACATATACTATTTCGTAAAGTCCCCCTCCGGGGGATTGAGGGGGCTCTTCGGTGGATATGATTCCATTTCAAATTAGTTTAAATTCATGCGGTTACGGCACTTGCAAAATAGCGCTATTTATTCGCTGACACCCACTGGTACGCGAAATGAACCAGGTCCTTCGATTTATCCATGCCGAGCTTTTCCTTGATGCGTTCCCGGTAAGTCTGGACTGTTTTAACGCTCAGCCTGAGTTCACCCGCGATCTCCTCCATGCCGAACCCTTCACCGATCTTGCGGAACACCTCGAATTCCCTCACCGTCAGGGCCGTGACAGGATCTATCGACTTCCCCGAGCTCTGGTCGATCAAAATATCGAGGAGCTTATTCCTAAGATCACTCGAAAGAAAACGTTCCCCCTTCATGATGCCGCATATCGCGGCATTAATGTTCTCAATCGGCTCGCTCTTGACCACATAACCGTCTGCCCCGGCACGTATCGCCTTTTCAACATACGCTGTCTCGCAATGCATCGAATGAATGAGAACATGCATATTCTTATGACGCTCCTTGATCCCCCTGGTAAGCTCAAAACCGCTCGTCCCCTGAAGGGAAATATCGATGATAACGACATCAGGTTTAAGGACGTTCAGCTCGCGAAGGGCGGTCTCCGCGTCCCCGGCCGAGCCGCACACAATGAATTCATCAATTTCGTTGATGTACTGCGAAAGCCCCTTGCGCACAACAGGGTGATCGTCAACCACATATATGCTGACCTTTTTTTTCCCGCATTTTTCAACTTTTGCTGTCATCAGACACCACTTTGAGAGGAATGTTGATTTTCCACAATAATCGACAGACTGGTCCCGCCGTCTTCAAGTTTTCGAATATCCATGATCCCGTTGATTTTTAAAAGCCGATAATTCATGATCTTCAAACCAAGCCCGGGCTGCCGCTCATTGATCCCGTCATATTCTTTTCCGTCATTTGTCACAACCACCCGAAGTTTGTTAGCATCACTGGAGATTGAGACCCCGATTTTTTTCGCATGCGCGTGCCGGATCGCGTTCGTTACGGCCTCCTTAATGATGAAATAAAGATTGGATGCCGCTGATGTATCAAGATTAAAAGAATCATACGTGAAATCACATGAAATATCAAACATTTTTTCCGCTTCTAAAAGCATATTTTTAACAGCGAGCGGGAAACCGTTCCTTTCGAGATTGATCATTCCGAATCCACGCGAAATATTTCGTGTTATGTCCTTGGCCTCATCGATAAGTTTGAGGACCTCCCTCGCCTGCCCTGCGAGCGGCGACGCCTCCTTCTCCAGCCTCATGATCAGCAGCCCGCATAGATACCTGATCCCGGTCAGGTGCTGTCCCAGGCCGTCGTGAAGGTCCTGCCCGATCCTTTCGCGTTCTATCTCTTCGGCCTCGGCCATGCGCTTTTCCATTTCGATCCGTTCTGTGACGTCCCTCATGGAACCGATGCAGTGCGGCTCATTCTTTACATGCATAAATGAAACAGTGAGTTCCAGAAAAAACGGGGCGCCGTCCCTTCGAAGTGCAGTCAGTGCGATCGGCTGCAATAACCCCGCGTCAATAGCCGGGTCCAAATAATAAGCCAGCCCCCTGTGCTCAACATCACCCCCGATTACCGGCAAATCCGAAAATTTTTTCCCATATGCTTCCGCCATTGTATAGCCGAACATCTTTTCCGCTGCCGGGTTCCAGTAACTTATTTCACGCTTTCCGTTGACAATGATTATCCCGTCATGCACTGAATCCCCGATTGCCCGGAAACGCGCCTCGCTGTCCCTGAGCGATTCCTCGGCTTTCATGCGGTAACCAATATCTTCCACTACGGCAATGTAATGTTTTCGAACGCCTTTCAGGTCCTTCAGCATCGACACCGTCAGGCTCGTCCACACCATGCTCCTGTCATTGCAGATAAACCGCTTCTCCATTGAATAGGTCTCAATGACGCCGTCCACCATCAACTGGGCCTGCGTGAGGTCTTTTGCGAGGTCGTCGGGATGAGTGATCTCCTGAAAAGTTTTCGCGAGCAATTCAGGCTCCCGGTATCCCAGCATATCGCATAATCGTTGATTTATTTTAATAAAATGCCCGTCAAGGGCAAGGAGGGCCATGCCGACAGCGGCCTGTTCAAAAGTCGCCCTGAAACGCTCCTCGCTCTCGCGGAGCTGCGTCTCCATGCTGTGCTTGTACAGGGCAATCTCAATGGTTGAAAAAAGTTCATTCGGGTTGACCGGCTTGACGATATATCCGTATGCCCGTGCCTGTTTTGCCTGCTGCAGGGTCGCTTCATCTGAAAAGGCTGTTGAAAAAATTATCGGCACGGAATGGCGGCTGGTAATCATATTAGCTGCGGTGAAACCGTCAACATCATCGTCGAGTTTATAGTCCATGATAATAAGATCAGGCGCCTCTTGATTATCGACAAAATCCACAGCGCCGGCACCTGACGAAATAATATCACTTACTGTGTATCCCTTCTTCTCGAGCATCGACTTGATGCTCATCGCAATGACAACTTCATCCTCAACTATGAGAATATTTGCAACTGCCAATCATGTATACCTCTTCCTTTTGATTTAAATCGCATAAATAAGACCCATGGTCACAAAAAAATCTTTTGCCGTGAACTCATAGCCTACTTCCGTAATAACCTCCAGGAAATCAGTCGCCCCAACATTCAGCCCTGCAGATATTAGGCGCTCCGAATGAAACCACACCACGTCTTGCGCAGGGGTCCACCCCAGTTGCATCAAAAATTCCACCTTGCCCCTGACCGGGACCAGGCCGCCGAAACGAATCGGAAGATTCCAGCTGAATTCTTTTATCGAATGGTCATAACAGGCGAAAAAGCCTATGACTATAAAAGGCTGGAAAGACTTGCTTGCGAGTATATTAAATTCAACATCCAGTCCCGTGCTGAATGCGTCGAACCCGGGATATGTCAATTTGCCCGATTCACTGTTGGCAACAAAAATCACCGAAGGCATAATATCCATCGAAAAATTTTCCTTAATTACAGGATTCCAGACAAACTTGAACCCGAGCCCCCCGATCTCAACATTGGGCCCCCTGTACCCGATACCGAGAGAAATCATATAACCAAACTGTTTAATGAAGCCCCCGCCAACGAAAAAATCCCATCCGTGCCCCAGGCTCCCCTTACCGTATTGCAAAGAATAGTATGCCTCAAAATCGGTAAAAGCCCCGACAGTAAGCTGCCCAGTTGTATCAAGAGCTGAGGCCCCCGTCCTGAGAGAAAAAATAATCGCAGATACAAAAACAATAGTGATTACCCTTTTCATGGCCCTACCTCCATAAACTGGAATAAATTTTTATCCAATAATCCTTTCAAAAAAATAATAACCGGACCCGGCTCTTAAGTCAATATTTAAAATTTGAACATATACATTTTTATTTAAATATCTACCACCCTTTCCTCAGCCTTCGCGACTCCCACCCCCACGCTGTTTCAACAATACTGTCAAGTGTGTCATAACGCACGCGCCAGCCGAGCTCATCTCGCGCCCTTTCTGATGACGCTACAAGGGCATCGGGATCACCAGGACGGCGCGGGCCTTCCTGAATGCGCGGAACCTTACCGGTAACCCGCGTGACCGACTCGATGACCTCCCTCACCGAAAACCCCTGTCCATTCCCGAGGTTACATACCCGCGATCCCCCTCCGCTGAACAGCGAATCCAGTGCGAGCACATGGGCCTCAGCGAGGTCATTGACATGCACATAGTCCCTGATGCACGTCCCGTCAGGGGTCCTGTAGTCGGTGCCGAAAATTGTGAGGGTGTACCCGGGCTCGAGTATTGATCGAATAACAAGTGGAATTATATGCGTCTCGGGAACATGGTTCTCCCCGATCTCCCCTGACGGGTCGGCGCCAGCGGCATTGAAATAACGGAGGCACACCGACTTCATCCCGTTGGCAGTATCAAGGTCCCGGAGCGCCTCCTCGATGAAATATTTTGTCCGCCCGTAGGGATTGATCGGCGCGAGAGCGCTCTCCTCGACGATGGGCACCCTATCGGGATAGCCGTACACCGCGGCCGTTGAGGAAAAAACAAATTTTTTAATGCCGCCATCGAGCATGGCCGCAAAGAGCACGAAAGTCCGTGCGACATTGTTTTCGAAATACAACAGCGGCTTCTGCACCGACTCACCCACCGCGATGTACGATGCAAAATTCATGACAGCCTCAATGCCGTATTGCTTAAATGCCCCGGCAAGCTTTTCCCGGTCGCCGATGTCCCCCTCGATAAAATCGAAATCCTTCACGAACCCGCGGGTCCCGTGCACAAGGTTATCGTACACGACAGGTCTGTACCCCCTTGTAGCGAGCTGCCGCACGACATGGCTCCCGATATAACCGGCGCCGCCGGTGACAAGAATTGCTTTCATAATTACCTCATTATTAGACTAATTTCAATAGATTGCGTACATACGTAAATAAAGACGTAAATACAGACGTAAGATTTTACGTCTCTACTATCACGAAAGATTTGACATAAATATATCTCTATACATAATTCATCTTTACGCAAGAAAAAAATATCGGCATTTCATAATTCGAAAAAAAATATAGGAATCTCAATATGGAACTTCCAGAGGAGTTACTGCATACATTCAACGAAACATTCGGGGAGGGCCCGGAACC
>JBFZEZ010000179.1:0-2876 GCA_041306585.1 Spirochaetota bacterium
CTGCTCACAATGAATTCGGTACCCGGCATCCGCTTCCATGCCTGTTCAATCATCCCCCGGGTCACATCCACCCCCGTGTATTGAAAGCTGTAATCTTTAAAATGCTGTGACATCTCTTCTATCAATTGACCGGTGCCGCAGCCCATGTCTAAAAAATTGTAGCTTTTCCCTTTTTCGACAAGGGGGGAAATCTCATTGATAATGTCGCGCCGCGTCGGTGTCAGTGAAATATTCTGCAGAACAAGGAGTTTGTCATAATTTTTCGCCCAGTAGTCCCAAACATTCATTTTTGGCATAATGTATCCGCCTTAATTGTTATTATCCCGACAAAATTGGATTTAATTAAATCTAAATAAAGTACAATGGATATTGAACATTATTAATAAAATATAATGAAAAAATAAAATATAATCAAGATATTTGAAAATAAATAAAAAAAAATTTGAATATTCATATTTACATTGATGCGTGAGTTATTTCAGAGGAAAATATCACAAAAAATGTAAAAAATAAGTGGCAAGATTCTTTGAAGTCACAAAAAAAAGCAATAAAATATTTTTTTATTCGCATATAAGAGCCGAAATTACCCCAAAAAAGATGTAAAAATAAGTTTGCAATACCAATTCGACATCTGTATATTACATATAATGAAAATCCTGACACCATTATCCAAAAAATTTGAATTTATAATAATAGGAAGCGGCCCTGCAGGCGCGACAATCGGGCGCGAACTCAGCATGGCCGGGAAAAACGTGCTGATGATTGAAAAGGGAAAAAGGCACGAAACATTCGGATTTCCCTTCGGTTTCGGAATACAGCATAAGTGGGGCTCTTTTAAGTCTCGTGAAGGGGTTTTTATTTCACGGGGAATCACAGTCGGGGGATCATCGGTTATTTATAACGCCAATGTCTACAATCCGCCCCGGGGCATATATCGTACTATGGGCATTGATTTCGCGCAGGAGGTTGAGGAAGTAAAAAAAGAGATAGGAGTCCATTTTCTCCCTGAGGAATTTTTTGAGGGATGCCACGGGGGGACGCGTTTACGCGAAGCTGCAGGGAAACTCGGTTTTTCCTTCAGCATACAGGGGAAATTCATCAAACCTGAAAAATGCCGGCGGGGATGCGATATGTGCCTGCTGGGGTGCCCGCATGGGGCAAAATGGACTTCCCGCGACTATGTTGATGAAGCCATAGGCCATGGTATGACCCTGATCCATTCAACCCCTGTTGATTCTGTTGTAATTGAAAAGAACAAAGCCGTCGGTGTAAGACTCTCCTCCGGTGAGATCATCGGCGGGGAGCATATAATTATTGCCGCAGGGGGTATCGGGACAGCCGAGGTCCTGCTCCGTTCCGGGATTGATAAAGCCGGAAAGGAATTTTTTACAGACCCCATGGACATGATTATCGGGTTCGCGGACAATAATGAGGGGGGTGCATGGAATGAAATGTCCTTCAGCCATGCAATAGAGGATTTAAAGGAGAGCGAAGGGTTTATCATCGGAAATATTTCCGCACTGGCGGCGGTTGCCCTCTCCTTCGCCCGTCTGCATAGTTTCAGAAAAAATTTTTATCGCGTCCCTCTTATGAAACGAGGAATCGGTCTGTTTGTCAAATTGGCCGACTCATCGAACGGCACGGTCTTTATAAACGGTGATGTCAGCAAACCGATGACAGAGACAGACCGGAAAAAAATGAAAAGGGGGATTGACCTTGCGCGGGAAATAATGATAAAGGCGGGGATTCGACCCGCCAGTCTGACAACGATTGAAGCTATTGCCGGGCATCCCGGGGGGACTGCGGCCATGGGAACGGTTGTTGATAAAAATTTCCGCACTGAACATGAAAATCTTTATGTATGCGATGGCAGCGTGATACCCGAATCCCCCGGTGTCCCGCCCGCGCTGACGATATTAGGGATGGCAAAATATTTTTCAAAAATTCTGCTGGGGAGGAAGTAAGAGGTCATAATACAGGGGTTATCATTGACTCATCAACCATATGTCATCCCCGTACCCGCCTGCGCGAGTATAAACTACGGCCGGGATCCTTCTCGCTAGACGCGAATTAAGGATTCCCGCCTGCGCGGGAATGACATGAATAATTATGACCTGTTACGGGATAAAGTAAAGCAGTGTACAGCCGGGGTTCGATGGCGTCGCTGCCGCTATTTCGCGAGTTGAAGCGCGTATTCGCTTGCCTCCATCATCGCCGTGCAGCCTCCGCATCCGATGCATCCGGACCCCACCCCTTTCTTGTATCCAAGGTTATTTTCCACCAGGATCCGCCCGGTCTCGATAAAAAAGTCCATGATCTCTTTTTCATCGATCAGCAGGTATGACGGCATTTTATCCCTCAGGTGCTGGGTGGCAAAACGGGCGAATAAAATATTGGTTCGGACACCCATCCGGCATATTTTTTCAATTTCCTTTAAGACCATATCAAGATCTTCACCAAAACCTAACAGGCATGTAGTGGAAACGTTCCCCCATCCGAAATATTCAACTGCGGCCTCCCAGTTCCTTACGTATTCTTCTTTTGAGATCTTAGACTTCCCGGGACATATCTCCTTCCTGATTTTCTCGTCCAATATTTCGAGAAATATCCCGACTGATTCGGCATAGTTTGACAGTTCACGGAGGAGTCCGGTATCGGATACCGGTTCAAATTGCACATGGAAAGAGAGGGTCGTTACTTTCTTCAGTTCCCTGATCAGGTCGATATATCTTCTGACGACATCCTCGTTGGGACCGAAGGTACCGGAAGTCATTGTGATGGTGCGGAGGTGTTCGACCTCCTGCGCGATCTTCAGGGCTTCCACCAGGTTCTCCACCGGCACGAATTCGGGCCAATTATGCTTTTCAAGGGCCACC
>JBFZEZ010000180.1:0-3936 GCA_041306585.1 Spirochaetota bacterium
TCTGTGTATATATCACCGGATATATGGTAAAATGCAATACGTAATTGCCCATTTTTAGCGGGTAACCATAGACCCCGCATTTGAAGCCCCCCCAACCCCCTGAGGGGGCTTTCAAGAGAAGCTTCTTAAACGCCCCCTCAGGGGGTTGGGGGGTCTTCTGAAGGGATCATATGCAAACAAAGTTAATTACCCCCGAAAAATGGGTAATTACAATTTTTGGTAATTTGTGGATTGCATAGTAAAATGTAATTGATTTCTGCAATGAATAAATATATTCTGATTATGTCTCATACTTTGCACTTAAAAAACGATATTTGAACAGGTTGTAATGCCAGCACCAAACGAACAGATTGAATATTCACAGGAGGAGCTCGCTGAGATAAGCCGTATTGGCGATGTCATAAGTCAGCCCTTGTCAGCCGATATTGAAATTCCTGAATCTGCCGATTCAACCCCGTCTGTTCCTGAAGAGGAGGAGGGGGATTATGATATGGACGTTGATGGTGTATCCGAGGAGGATCTGGAAAGCAAGGAAATGGATTCTGGTGAAGACTTAGGTGAGACCCCAGGCCCTGCTTCAGATGATGAATTTGAAGATATATCAGACCTTATCCATGATGTTGAAGAATCACCACCCGGCGAAGACCTGCGGGACATCACCGATGAGATAGTCGATATTTCATCCGATGAAGAATTGCCCCCGGTTGACCATTTTGAAGACGATTTTGAACCAGTTGACAAACCCACCAAAAAGAAGGGTGATTCCCCCTTTGATGAGCTCCAGGCGCTCACAAGCGAAGAACCTCCATCGGTTGACATCCAGGAGTATGCAGACAATGAATTCGTGGATAGCGTAAGTGAGATTGACAGCTTTCCCGAAATGAGTGCGGGTGAAGAGATTCCAGATTTTCAAACCGACGGGATAGGGGACCTCTCTTCGCAGGATTTTGAAGCCGCGGCTTCTGTGCGGGATGAGGTCAACCTTGGCAAAGATATGGATGTCGATATCCCAGACCTCTCCGATGTTTCGCTTGTTGAAACCGGCGCTATCCCTGACGCTGTTGAGTCCGATGTCCCCGACATCAACCTCGACGATTTCGCTTCAAGCAGCGATGAAGTATCGGCGCCACATGTAGATGATGTTATCCCTTCCGATGATTTTGATCTTGGAGATTTGAACGGAATAGATGGGTTTGATGATAAAAAATCATCAGGTAAAAAAACAGCGAAAGTAGACGATTTCGGTCCAGAAATGTCATTCGATGAAATCGCAGATGAAAAACCTACCCCTGCATCAGCACCTGCCAAGGCCTCAAAGTCTGCCGCGCGATTAGATTCAGGGGATGATTCATTTACGATAGAGCCCTTGGATGATGGTGATCATGCTTATGAAGATTCAAAGTCTTCCGCTGGGAGGAAAGTTTCTTCAGGCGATTCACTTGAACTCAACGATTCCGACATGCGGAACATTAAAAAGGCAATAATACTCTTTAATCCAGGGCTCCGAAACGCGATTAAAGATATAGTCTTGAATGAACGGTTGTCTCCTGAAGACACACGCAGCCTGGTCGCCATGATTCTCGGGAGAAGATCAGAAGAGACTATCCATTCATTCCTTGAGAAAAAGCTCGGGGAAAGAATTTCGCTTACCAGCGAGGGGGCGGTTTCCGGAAGACGGGTCATAACTGCCCGTCCGGAATATTCCCGCGAAGGGAGGGAACGTCAGAAAAGGCTCATCCGGGCCACCAGGACTTTCGGTGGGGCAGCGATTGTTATTATCCTTTTGTCCGCGGTATTATTCCAGATGATCTATAAACCCATCATGGCGAAGCGTATGATTGTAAAAGGATCTGCCATTATAAGGGAATCAGGGGATTACGTTAAAAAACCGAGGGATTACGAGAAGGCAGAGAATATATTTCGGGGAGTCGAGACTGATTATAAAAAAAATTTCCTGTTCGGCTACAACTCGTATGCACGCGCCTATTTTGATAAAAAAGAGTATTCGGTTGCCCTCGAAAAACTTAACCGTGCATATACTATTAATAGGACTGACATAGATACACTAAACAATCTCGGGTATTTTTATTCCAAAGTACCGGCGGCTTTTTATGATTCCATTGTCTCGAGCACGGATATGTGGTATTTCTCTAAAGTCGAGCCTGAAGGTGAAAAAAAGAAAAAGCAGATTACAGACAGGTTAACCGAATTAATCTTAGGGGAGGAGACCGGGGAAGGGAAATACCGGACGGTCCGCGAAAAGGGTGGTGAGCGCAGCCAGCTTGAACTCGCGATCCATTTTTACAAGAGGGTCCTCCTGCTTGACAGCCGGAACGTGACTGCAATCGACGGTATAGGGAATGCCTACTATTCCCAGGGCCAGTTCTTGAAGGCAAAAAAGTATTACGAGCAGATAATACATGTTGATCCAAAATCCATAGAAGGATTTTCAGGACTCATCAACCTCTATATCGAGCGCGACTCGTTTGCCGAGATGGCGACCATGCACGCCTCTGTTAAAGAAAGGGGTCTTGAAAAAAATATCCCATCGCCGCTTCTTGCCAAGATGGCCGGATATTATCTGAGCAAAAAGAGTTCTGATGATGTGAATGTTCGTATTGATTTCGGTGTCGAGTCCCCACGACTTAAGGATGTTGAAGACAATCCCTATCCGGCAGTCATATCGGTTTTGATGGCCCTTAATGAGCGTGATCCGTACTATCCGCCGTTGCATATCCAATGGGCAAAATTAAACCAGGCACAACAGGATTTCAAGTCGATGAAGATACATCTCGAGAAAGCGATCCAGCTTGAGCCGAATTATTTCGGCGCCCTTACCCTGATGGGGGAACTTTATTACGATACAAAGGAACCGGTAAAGGCGTATCAGTATTTAAATAAGGCTTTAAATGCAATTGATAGCCCCCCCTCATTTTCGCAGGAGGATTTTTATAAAGAAACCGAAAAGATCGGGAAAACGTATGCCATGCTCGGAAATATATTCTATTATTTTTTCGACAAGGTCAAGTATCGGTACGGAGATATTGAGGATGAAGATACGGAAGAAGAGATCGATAAACTTGCTAATTACAATATCGCCCGGGATAAGTACGAGATGGCTGTTACAGAGAATTACGAATCCCCTGAAGTGTATTACAATCTCGGACGTATTTATTATATGAACAAGCTGTACGAAAAGGCCCTTGATCAATGGATGAACCTTTATAAAGATTTCGTAGAGCATCCCGAGCTCATGTTTTCTCTCGGCAATGTATTCTATCATCTTGGTAATTACTCTGCGAGCAAGGGGGAATACCTCAAGCTCATATCAGCCTATGAAAATGAGGGGGAAAAGATCCGCGTTGCCGATCCGGATAACGTAAAACATGAGAAGATTTTCAGAAGTCTTTCATCTGCTTATAATAATCTCGGGGCCATATATCAGATGCAGAACAACGAGAACAAGAGCAGTATCAACTACTGGAAGTCGATCGATTATGCGAAGCGCTTGGATCGGGAGAATGAATTTGCGCGGGTGAACCTGGCGCGTTCGTTTGGACGTAATCGCGAGACAAAACCCATCCTCGACGACAACATCCCTTATGCTCTGGATGTATACCGCGAAGACATGAGAAAATAAAAGATAATCAACCTGTTTTATAGTTTGTTTTTCAGGATCGCATATTCGAACCCGTCAAGAAGGACGGCGAATGACGCAGCGTTGATGTTCTCAGAAAGGGAATGTACTTTCCACACATCTATCCCGTCAGTGAAGATTATGGTCACCTGCACATCGGTACTTGTTCCGCGCCTGGCATCCATTATGTCTGCCCGGTAATCGATCAGCTTTACCTCGCTGATTTCAGGGAAGAGGGGGATGAGGCTTTTTTTTAGTACTTTTGCCAGGGCATCTACGGGGCCATTCCCTGTTGATGC